>JBECKS010000131.1:0-38321 GCA_040235395.1 Pseudomonadales bacterium
CCATTGAAACTACTGGAAGTGAAATCATAGAGTGGGAAAGTTAGCCCTGTATCTTCTGGATTCATAAGCATTAAGGTACTTGAATGTCTATCACCACTAATAAACATCACATTGTTGGCATGAGTACGTTTTAACAGGTCAAACATGCGTTGCTTTTCTTTGGGTAATGCTTCCCAGCGTTCAGAGCCGTGGTTCTCTGCGGCAAATTGTATGCTTGAAACAATAATACGAAGTTCGGCAGGTTCATTTAATTTTTCTTCAAGCCACTGCCATTGAGCGTCTCCCAGCATATCCTGTTCTTCATCTTCACTTTCAAAGTAGCGATAAATATAGTGAAGTGGGTAACTAGTTGGATTTAATGGGCTTCTGAAATAACGTGTATCAAGAATAATAATCTGTACGCGTTGTTTTTCATCACCGATTGTTAAACTGGAATAAACGCCTTGCTGTTGACGTCTGGGTGAATCCTCGGGAACCTGGAAAAAATCCAGAAAGGCCTCTTGTGCAATATCCTTGCCTTCCCACTCACGTCCTGCGTCGTTCTTGCCGAAATCATGATCATCCCATGTGCCTGTTACAAAGGATGTTGACCTGAGTTCTTGCAAGATGGATTGTTCATTCAGTTTTGCATAGCCAAGAGCAAGTACATCAGGATCGCCGCTATCGGCGTAAATATTGTCACCAATTAAAAGCACGGTATCTGGATTTTCTGCCTTGATTTTTTCCCACAAGGGTTGTGGAAGGTATTGCTTGATGCATGAAAGGAAAATGATTTTTTGATTGTTCGCTTGCAAGGAAGTACAGGAGAAAAACAGGAATAAGAATAAAAAATATTTTGATTTCATGTGCATCTCCTTTCTCGCGGAATGGACTTTATTCAAAACGCTCCTTTATCCATGGAATCACAGCGTTCATAACTTTTTTTACGTCAGGATGGGTTTTTGCGCCGAACTCTGCTTCAAAATAATGTTCAGCTTCAAAGTCTAGAAAAGTCCTATCTTCGGAAGCGACAGCATTCCAGATGGTGCGCGCATCGCCCGGATATATTTCTCGGTCTTTAGTAGCATTTACTACCATTACTGGCAGCGAAAGCTTTTTCAGGTTTTCAGGAAGGTTAGCATTGGATGAAATGCCAGACCATGTGGATAGCCACGCTTGTGGTGATAGTACACGCGCAAAACCCATGTATTGCATATTCATTAAATCAGGGCGGTCACTCAATAATGAACCATAAGCACGATTAGACGGATCGATACTGTGATCAACATAATGCAGGTTTGACATGGTGCGATAAATCACCATCACTTTTTCAAAAGCAGCCCGCCTTCCTGTTTGATGATGTTGGTCAAAATCTTTTCCTGTTTCCGTGTTGAAAAGTGTTTCATGTTTACGTGCGTCTTCCAGGTATTCTTTAGCCAGGTTATCAAGTTTTGTGATTCGCGCTAACTGTGCCTTGCGATATTTTTCAATGAATTCTTTCGCATAACGTGTCTGCTCGGGTGGCGGCACAAAACCATTTTTGCTGTTGTACATATCTAGACTGTCATCAGTAAGTAGTGGATTGTTTTCATCAATAACAGCAGGATCAATACATTCATTCAGAATCAAGCCCTGACCTTTATGTGCACTTACCAACACCAAGGCATCTGCGGGGAACATTTCAATATCGTTTAGTTTGGTTTTATCGCCGGCTGGTGTTTGTGCAAGACGTTCTCCTTGAGGAAGTTGCGCTTGAGCCTGAAAGAAAGCGCTTAATGAACCGCCACCAGAATTTCCGAAAAGTACAACAGTTTTTGCACCGCGATCTTTCAGGAATTTAACGCCTGCATTAACGTCGAGAATTAATTGTTCGTGTACTGCCTGGGTATCATTGTTAAAACAGCGACCATTTAATCCAAGACAGGCAAAACCTGCTTCCACAAATTCAGGGATGCAGTAATGCCGCGTGAAGTCGACACGAGGATGAGTGACTAAAACCGCAATATCAGGCTTGGGGTTATTTTTGGGTGTGTAATAAATACCATTGCTATCGCGAAGATCGGCAGCCTTAAGTTGAACGGGTTCCTGTAAAATTTCCTGAGGCAGTTTTCCTTTGTAGGCAAAGGGAAGCCCTAACCAGTAAGTTTTTGAAATCAATAGCATGGCTTGTTTTTATCCCTGAGCCTTAAACGTTTTCATCTACCTTGTCTTCCTTGCTGGTTTCAGCCCCAATGGTTTCAGGAGCCTGGAAAAGCAGCTGGTAGGCCGTTTCAAGATCCTGTGGGTCTTCTTCAAGTTTTCCTGGTACTTCATAGGTGTACTCAAGCATGAGTCCATTGGGGTCCATAAAGTACATGGACTTCACCCAGTCGTGATCCACCTGCGCCAGAAAATCTACGCCATTTGCTTTCGCGCGTTGTTTGATTTCTTCATAGCGAGCTTCGCTTTCAGCATTAAAGGCAATGTGGTTTACCCAAAGGGGAAGGCCAACACTTTGTGAAAGATCCGTTTTGTAATCAGGTTTTTCGCCGACATTATTAACTTCAAAGAAACCAATCATCTGTCCATTTCCCATATCAAAAAAGAAATGCCGGAAGTATCCACCTTGCTGACGATGGTTTTCGGTTCTCACCAGATTCATGCCTAACTTGTTGTGATAAAAATCAAAGGTGGCTTGTGTATCTTTACTAGCGAAGGCGATGTGGTGGATACCTTTTGGTTTCATGTTCTCTGGAGCAGGTTTAACAGTGGCGCTCATGTTACTTCCTCATTTTTATTGGTGTTATCAGACAGGATTCTGAAACGTGAGCTTTAGGTGCCCGCGTTTTATGAACTTGAGTTTTATGGATAAGCATACATGGGTTTTTTAACCATACTTGCTAAACTAATGCCTTAATTGATGCAGTGCAACAACACAGACATGAAGCCATGAAAATTTTATTTCATTACGATGCAGGGCCTAAGTTACGGGCAAAACTGGAGAAATTGAAAACCAAGGGATTGGAAATTGTCTGTTGCCCGGAAGGACCCGACGAGCCTTTCCTAAGTGAATTGAAGGATGCTGAGGTTATCTGGCATGTACTGGAACCCTTGAGTCGGGAGTTGCTTCAAAAAGCGCCCAAGCTCCGCTTGATTCAGAAAATTGGCGTAGGTACCAATACCATTGATCTTGATTACGCCAAAGAAAAAGGAATACCGGTGTGCAATATGCCTGGAACCAATGCGCAAGCCACTGCTGAAATGGCTTTGTTGCTGATTCTTGCTGCTTCACGACGCTTGTCGCTGATGGATAAAGTCTGTCGAAGTGGTGAATGGCGTGTGAGTAAGGAAGTGGAAGAGAATTTAAGTGAAATCAAGGGAAAAACAGTGGGTTTGATAGGTTTTGGTCAGGTGGCCAGTATATTGGCGGATATTCTTCACGCCATGGGTGCCAAGGTTATCTATCATGCTACACAAGACAAAAATCTTGCTTATGAATTCAAAGACTTAGCGACTTTATTGAAAACTGCTGACATTGTTTCCCTGCATGCTGCTTTAAATTCGCAAACAGAGAGAATGATTAATGAAAGTACACTGGCACAGATGAAAACTGGCGCTATTCTGGTGAATACTGCTAGAGGTGCGTTAATTGATGAGTTAGCAGTTTATGCTGCCTTGTTAACAGGCAAGCTGGGTGCTGCGGGTTTTGATGTGTTTGTGAATGAACCTGTTACGACAGACAATCGCCTGATGAGCCTGGATAATGTGGTTGTTGCGCCACATCTGGGGTGGTTAACGGAAGAAACCCTTGAGAGAAGTATTGATGTGGCAAGTGAAAACTGTCTAAGACTCAATCAGGGTGAACCATTGCGTTTTAGAGTGGTCTGAGAATCTCGTTGTTCGTCGTGATTACCCTGGCTTTGCGGTTGTAATTGCCATGTGTTGAATTGATAATGATTGCGCTGAATGATTCGGTTTAAAAGTCTGGCTGCTATGTCAGTTTCATTTTTTTAATAATAAATTTTAATGTTCGAGGGAAAGTTATGTTTTTTTCAAAATCTACCATCAAGTTGCTTCAGGCTTCGGTGATTGTTTCTTCTGTGGCGCTGTTTATTAGTGCCTGTGATAAAAGCCAGTTTGCCAAGGTTGAAACCCTTGATCAGAAAGCTGCATACAGTATTGGTTTCAACTGGGGTAGTGCCTTAGCTGCTCAGACACAAGGGATTGATATTGATGTTGTGGTTGCTGGCTTGAAAGATGGATTTAATGGCAAAGAAGAAAAGCTTGATGCTCAGCAGCGTAAGGAAGCCATGCGCGCTTATGCTGAAAGCATGCAGGATAACATGCTCAAGAAGTTTGAAGACAAGAACAAGGCCGCTGGAAAAGCATTTCTGGAAGAAAATAAAACCAAGGAAGGCGTAGTGGAGACCGAAAGTGGTTTGCAATATAAAATCATTAGCGAAGGCACGGGTCCAACACCTAAAGCTACCGATACAGTTCGCGTGAACTACAAGGGCACGCTGATTGATGGCAGCGTTTTTGACGAAAGTGCTGAAGGGAAACCAATTGAATTCCCTTTGAATAGAGTGATTCCTGGCTGGACTGAGGGTATTCAGTTATTGAAAGAAGGTGGTAAGGCTGAGCTTTATATTCCCGAAAATCTTGCCTATGGTAAGGGTGGTTCTGGAAGAATTGAGCCATATTCAACGCTGGTTTTTGAAGTGGAATTACTAAAAGTGATTCCTGGCGACGAAAGCGCTGAATAAAAGCAATTAAGTAAGCATCAAAAAAGCCCTCAAGAAGATTTTCTGGAGGGCTTTTTTTTATTTTAAGGATTCAGTTTTATTTCTTATTGCTGTTGTAGTTGTGTCAGGAATTTAACCAATTGATCTTCCGCTTCAAAACGCTCCTCTAAGGCTTCTCCTAGTCTTGATAATTCAAAAGGTAATTTTTTCCTTCTAAGGCGGCAGCTTTTTTCAGTGGCATATTTTTCATTGAAGCAAATTGCTTTTTCGGTACTTGCGCTGATTCGTTGGTATATAGGTTCTGCAAGGTGAATCACGCTATCGTTAAATGACTTTGTATCTTCGAGTAATTTCTCATAAATTTCAAAATGACCTGCAGACACATAGTCCATGAGAACCTGACAAAGTTGTTGTACTACCTCTTCAATATCCCTTTCTTTGATACTCTTGTCTAAGGCTTGGTGCCAGGCTTGTATAAGTTCAGTGCGCTCTTTAAACCATGGTCTCAGGAATTCCGTAACGCTGTCAGGAAGTTCTTTCTGCGCTAGCGTAGGCAATTTATTGGAATAGAAATGATTAAGAGGGGGATTCGTTTCCCAGTATTCTTCCTGCATGGTCTTGCCCTTTGTTTGTTTTTTGAAAGTCCGTTCCGAAATCTATTGAGGAAAAATTATCGATCACTTTCATACGAATTATGAGTGAGCATAAGTTCGAGTTTTTACTCGAGCAAGTGCTTTTATAATGAAAATTAAAAATCTGAATAACAAGAGAAGCTTGCCAAGGAAAGCTAAACGCTTGCTTGATGTGCGTCTAGAAACTATTTGATTTTATTATTGAATTTCAATTTTGAAGCCGTTGTCATGTGGCCTAAGTAATTGAATCAATCCAAATACACCATAAATCATGAACATCATCAGGGTGACTTCAGGCAAGGTGAATCCAAAAAATTGCCAATGGATTTCTGCGCATTCTCCTGAACCTCTGAAGATCATTTCAATGGCTTTGCCAAGCGGGAACGCATCAAGGATGTAATTAAGCCCGGGCCCACAGGTGGGAACCTGATCAGCGGGTAAGTGCTGTAACCAGACATGACGCCCTGAGCTCGTTAATCCACCTGCGACAAAAAGTAATACCAGAAGTGCGAAGAACCGTTGTCCGAGACGCTGTGGATTGAGTAATGCGGCTAGCAAGGTGGTGACGATAATGCCCAATAGAAAGACTCTGTCAAAAATACACAGCGGGCAAGGATCAAGGTATTCATGATATTGAAGGTAATAGGCATAGGCCATTGCGAGGCAGCCTGCCACGACAGCTAGACTGTTTAAAACCCTGCTTCTACTGATTTGTTCGATAAGATTCTGTTCAATCATAGTGTTTAACGGTGTTCGTTTGGTGGTTTAGACGCTAATCCTTGAAATAGTTCGCCACAAAAGTATCAAAATCTACATCATCTTCCTGTTCAATGCGTTTCTGTTCCTCAATGCTGTCTTCTGCCATTTGTCTCATTAACTTGAGTTTGTCGTCACTGAGATTCTGCTTAAGGAAAAAGTCACGAGTTTCTTCTGCTTGATTCATTGCCAGACGGAAGAAAGGTATTTTCTGCTGTTTAAGAATATTGATGACTTTTCCTGAAGGTGTTAACGAACTGTCATCAATCTTGGCGCGTTGTAATGATAGGCTTTGTTTATAATTTTCGCTGTTATTCAGTTTATCAAAAAGCGCAGCGGTTTTTTCTATACCGTCAAGCAGCTGATGCGCGCTTTTAGTTAGGCTTTCAGATTCCTGAGTTTTTGCATTAAGGATTTCTGCAGCTGGATTTCTGCCTTCGTAAACCACAGTTTCAATATTCAGCTTGCTAGCCTTGAGCATCTCGGGAGATGTCTGTATGTCGTCCTGTAGTAGACAGAAGAGCAGGAAAGCATCTAGAAAATGAATGGTGTCCTTGTCTAGTCCTGAAGTTTCAAAAGGGTTTAAGTCCAGACTCCTGACTTCAATGTATTCAACGCCACGATTTCTTAAGGCCTGTGTAGGACGTTCATTGCTCTGTGTCGGTCGTTTGGGTCTGATGTTGCTGTAATATTCATTTTCAATTTGCAGGATATTGGCGTTGAGCTGCTTGTATTCGTCGCCGACTTTTACGCCAATTTTTTCGTAAGGTGCATAAGGGGTTTTAATGGCTCGCTCTAGACTTGAGGTATAGGTCTCAAGAGAATTATAACAAATCATCAAGTCGGATTGTGCGTCATTCTGGTAACCTAAATCACTCATACGTAAAGATGTAGCGTTAGGTAAGTGGAAGGTATTGGTTTCACTATTCATTGCTTGAAGACGATGCTGTTTGTTTTTGACAAAGCTGGCGCAGACAGCGGGGGATGCACCAAAAAGATAAACAATCAGCCAGCTATAGCGTTGGAAGTTTCGAATCAGTTTGAAATATTGAGCCGAAATAAAATCCTGAAGCTTGTCTTCATTGCCAAGTGATTGTTGATAATGTAGCCAGAATTCTTCTGGCAGTGAGAAGTTAAAATGAATGCCTGCAATCGCCTGCATGTGTCTGCCATAGCGATGCCATAAGCCATGACGGTAAACGGTTTTCATCTTGCCGATATTGGATGTGCCGTATTGTGCAATAGGAATACTCAGGTCATCACCGAGTATGCAGGGCATACTGTTTACCCACAGCAATTCATCACCAATGTTCTGGTAAATAAAAGCATGTGTGTCGTTTAGCTGTTCCAATAAACCATCAATACTGGCGTGCGGATCAGTGATTAATTCCAGTAAGGCTTCAGAATAATCCGTTGTGATATTGGGATGAGTCAGTGTTGAGCCGAGCGTTTTTGGATGAGGCTTCTGACTGAGTTTACCTTCTTTCGTGATGCGCAGACTTTCCTTTTCAATACCGCGTTGAATACCCGCAAGTGTGGAAAGTTTTTCAGAAACAGATTCAAGGTTTAGCTGAAAACCAGGGCTATCAGTGTGAGTGCTCATAAAACTGTCCTTGAACGCAATTTTCTCACCTGCCTGGCATGAAAATCAGTTTGTTATATCCTGGCAGCTGAAAAGGGAAAATGAGTTTATTGAGCATTTCGCCTGAATACAACGACTCGGGCAACGCTTACCGATTTTGTCTTCTGTTTTTTATTCAGGTCGAGGACCAGCTGCAACGATACTTCTATCTACTTCATACTTTGAGAAGTTTTCTGTGAATTTTTCAGCCAGTTCCTTTGCTTTTGCATCATAGGCATTGGAATCTGCCCAGGTTGTTTTAGGCACCAGAAGTTTGCTATCGACACCTGGCACAGCAACAGGTACATCAAGATTGATGATGTCGATATGCTGCGTTTCACAGTTATCGAGATTGCCATTAATAATGGCACTGATAACAGCACGCGTGGTAGGGATGTCAAAACGTTTTCCTTCGCCATAGGAGCCGCCTGTCCAGCCAGTGTTTACAAGGAATACTTTACTGTCGAATTCTTCAATGCGTTTGATGAGCAAATCAGCATAAACGTTTGCTGGTCTTGGGAAGAAAGGTGCGCCAAAACAGGTGCTGAAAGTGGATTTGATTTCAGCGCCAGAACCAAGTTCTGTACTGCCAACTAAGGCCGTATAGCCACTCAGGAAGTGATAAGCCGCTGCTTCCTTGCTGAGTTTTGAAACGGGAGGTAATACACCGGTGAGGTCACAGGTAAGGAAGATGACATGCTTTGGCTCGCCTGCACGGTTTTCTTCAACTCTTTTAGGAACATGAACAAGTGGATAGGCAGCACGGGTGTTCTGTGTCAGTGAAACATTGGCGTAATCAGGTGTTCGACTCTCTTCATCAATGACTACGTTTTCAAGAACAGAGGTGAACTTAATGGCATTCCAGATAACAGGCTCATTCTTCTGGCTCAGGTCGATGCATTTTGCATAGCAACCACCTTCAATGTTGAAGACAGAACCTTTTGCCCAACCATGTTCATCATCGCCAATTAAATAGCGATCCGGATCGGCGGAGAGTGTGGTTTTTCCGGTACCTGATAAACCAAAGAATAGTGCAACACCACCATCATCGCCAACGTTAGCGGAGCAGTGCATAGGCAGCACAGACTTCTCTGGTAGCAGGAAATTCTGAACCGCAAACATGGCTTTTTTCATTTCACCCGCATAGTTCATGCCTGCAAGAAGGACTTTGCGCGCAGCAAAATTAATGATGACGGCGCCTTCGCTGTTGGTGCCATCAATATCTGGTTCACATACAAAACTGGGTGCATGAAGAACCTGCCACACTGCCTTGTCTTTTGGGTTGTAACCATGAGGTCGGATGAACAGCACGTTTGCAAAAAGATTGTGCCAGGCGGTTTCTGTGGTGACGTGAACAGGAATGTAGTAATTAATATCAGCGCCAACATGTAACTCGGAGCGAAACTGATCTCGACCAGCAACATGCGCTTCTACCTTGTCCCAAAGTGATTTGAATCTGTCTTCAGGGAAAGGGCGGTTAATAGGGCCCCAATGAATATCTTCAGCAGTACTCGCTTCTTCAACGATGAAGCGATCCATGGGTGAGCGGCCTGTGTGTTTTCCGGTTTCGACAACTAATGCGCCATTGTCGGCCAGTTTTCCTTCATGGCGGTCAACAGCGAGTTCGACCAACCTGGGTCGGCTAAGGTTTTTGTAAATGACAGGGTCGCTCATGTTTCTTCCTATTTAAATGCTTTGATAATTAATGCATCACTTCAGGGCTTTTGGCTCTGGGATGCGAGTAAGTGTTCAATTGTATTTGTAGACTTCTTTGGGGCTTTTTATGTGCACCTTATTTGCCAGCTCTTAACTGAGTGCAACGGATGGGTCTTATTGGATGAAACCCTGCCTTGGGAAGGTCGCACATTATGCCAAAATATCTGAAAAACACTAAGTAGCCAGACCGGATTTTCGTTATTTCAGTTGGAAATATTTCTATTTTTTCAGGCAATCGGAAGCCTGAGCTGTCGCCCGCCCAGCACATGCATGTGCAGGTGATAAACCGTTTGAATGCCATGAGGATTGGTATTAATGACAATTCGGAAGCCCTGTTCATCGATACCAGCCTGTCTTGCTACTGTTTTGCAGAGCTCGAGCATTTCTCCCATCAGTTCCTGTTCGGTTTCCAGCAGGGTGTTTCTTCGTTCCTTGGGAATCACCAGATAGTGGTGGGGTGCGCGAGGCCGAATATCCTTGATGGCATATGCGTTTTCCGACTCAGCAATCCACTGCGAAGGATCTGTCTTCTCAAAAACACTGGGATGTTTCAGACCATGCTCCCTGAGCTTGATGAGTTGTGACGTAGCAGCTCTGAAGAACAGGAGGCTGAGTGGGCGTTTGTACTCCACAATGGCTACGACGAGTAGCAGGGCGATAAAGAGAAGGGCGTAGGTCATGATTTTCAGGCGGCTTCAATCAGGGTTTTGGCAATCACCTTGAGAGCAAGGGTCTCTTCAGCACCTTCGAAAATCGAGAGCACACGCGCATCAACATAATAACGACTGACTGCTGACTCCTCCGCGTAGCCCATGCCACCATGAAGTTGCAGTGCCTCTCGGGTAATCCATTCTGAGGTCTTACAGGCAAAGAGTTTTACCAGACTGGCTTCCATCTTTCCCTTACCCTCATCCATCATCTGGGCCACATGATAAGTAAACTGCCGACATATGTTAGTAAGCACTCCCATACGGGCTATCTTAATCTGACTAAGCTGATAGTCTGAAATAGGGTGACCGAAGACCTTGCGTTCCTGAGTGTATTGAAGAGCTGCTTCATAGGCTGCCTGCATAACTCCTGTAGCGCGTGCAGCAGTCTGGATACGACCTCCTTCAAAGCCTGCCATGGTGAAATAGAAGCCTTTACCAATACCTTCTTCACCGCCCACGACATTGTTATCAGGCACAAAAAACTGGTCGAAGAACAACTCAAAGGAGTGCATACCTCGATAACCAATGGTGGATATGGCTTTACCGGAAAGGCGACCACCCTTGTCTTGTTTGTAGTCAAATTCATGGCCGTTGTAACTGGGTTTTTCCACCAGAAAGGTCGTGAGCCCCTTGTGCTTTGGTTGAATCTCGGTATCGCTTCTGGCGAGAGTCATTAGCACACCTGCCTTACCTGCCATGGTGCACCAGGTCTTGTTGCCATTAAGTAGCCAGCCACCCTCGGTTTTGGTAGCGCGTAGTTTTACCGATGCTACATCAGAGCCGGTATCAGGCTCAGTCACAGCGATGGCAACCAGAGGGTCAGCGACAGCAATTCTCGGCAACCAATCCTGTTTCTGTTCCTCTGTCCCACCCTTCAATAATGCTCTGGCAAGAATTTCGGGTCGGGTAATCAGGCTGCCTGCAGCACCTAAAGAGGCCCGTGATAGTTCCTCAGTAACCACAATCATGCCCAGATTGTCTTCACGACCATCGGGTTGAATGCCGTTGTAGCGTTCTGGAATCGACAGTGCAAAACAGCCGAGTTCGTTAAGTGAATCAATGATGTCATCAGGTATACAAAGGTCTTCGCGATGAATGACTTCTGCCTGGGGTTTAACAATGTCTTCCCCAAGTTTCTTGAAGGTATCGCGAATGAGTTCCTTTTCCTTATCAAGAACGCTGCTACCTGTGCTTCCATTCTGCTTAAGCAGACCCTGTGAAATCCTTGTGATATAGGAATGACTCAGATGAAGCTGACAGAATTTTTTTAATGCAGGATTGGAAAAACATTCACTGAATGCAGCATCAAGGCCGCTGTCATGTTGATAGACGAAAAGTCTTTGTTGGCTCTGTTGAATAACTTCAGCACCAAAATAAAGACACTGCTGGAATTCCAGATCATTACTTTCACTTGCCAGTTGTTTGCAATACTGGATATGGGAGCGCGCTGCACGGATTTCAGCAACACAGAAAGCGAGTTCATAGCTAAGATGCTGGAACTCATCCAGTTTGTTTGCATCAAGTTTACCCTGAGTCAGGCATTGCGCTTTGATAAAAGCAAAACTTGATTGGCAAAGTCTATCAATCTGGTCTAGATACTGTTCAAGCTCATTTAGCACAGGTTTTTCCTGAAGGTTTGTGGTGCACGCAAGGCGCAAAAGAGTAACTGAAAGCAGGATTCTGGTATAGTGCTGCATCTTTAACAATGTAATGGGCTGTCATTCCTGTTGATGGCTTTCTCCTTCCTCCAGAGCTAAGTATGGAATTTGAATTGAACTTGTTCACAGGCAGTTTGCTTGCATTGGCAGGTTTTGCGGCGGGTTTTATTAATATTATTGCTGGGGGTGGCGCCATGATTACGGTGCCCTTGATGATTCTTTTTGGCATACCTGCTGATGTTGCCAACGGCAGTAATCGTTTAGCGGTCATTACACAATCACTTGTTGCAGTTCAGCAATTTAAACAGAAGGAAGTCTTTAAAGGTGTTGATGTCATCGCGCTGCTATCGCCTTGTGTATTCGGCACCTTGTCAGGGGCTTTGCTGATTTCCTATCTTCCTGAAGAAATGATGAAGATGGTGATACTTGGCACCATGATTGTGATTGCAACGGCCATCATGTTTTTCCCTGAAAGCGTGTTCGCCAACGAAGATGAAGAACCTTTACACATAAAGGAAAAGCCCATCGGTATTTTCTGGATGTTCCTTGCAGGTTTTTATGGCGGCGCCATACAGGCAGGGGTAGGTTTTTTGCTGATTGCGATTCTTGGCGGCGTATTAAGGTATGACCTGATTAAGGGTAATGCGCTCAAGATGGCATGCACTCTGTTGTTCGGCTGTCTATCCTTGTTAATTTTTGTGATGCGTGGTCAGGTTTGGTGGGGTCCAGCAATTATCCTAGGTGTTTCCAGTGTGGTGGGCGTGCTTGTGAGTGTGAACTTTGCATTCAAGGTTCATAAGAAGGTTCTTAAACGTATTCTTCTCGGAATGGTTGTGCTCGCTTGTGTTTCTGCCTTAGTCAGTTAACTATCGAATAGCTTGTGATTGAAGTGAAGAAAGTCATCAACATAAGGATTACAGGAAAAACCTATTCGCTAGTGCTTGTCGCTTTTCTAATATCCCTCATATTCCATTACCTGTTTGTGATGTACTTTCCTCTTGAATGGTTTGAGCGTTTAGGTCTCTCTAATGGTCAGTCAAAAAGTTTGTATATTTCAAATAGAAATAATCTGAATGTAGAAATCCTGAGTGAGCTTGATGATGAGTTAAGTGAGGACGCAAAGGAAGAAGGGAAGAATGCTGGAAAGGGTAAAGGAACAGGCGAGGGGCTTGATCAGGAGAAGTGGGGTGAGCTTCTCAATCGATTAGAAGAAAATACAGGGTTTTCAAATGACTTTATGCAAACCTTCGAGGACATTGCGCCAAACAGTCAAGTGAGTGATCGTTATATTCATCGTGAACGTCATCATGAAGATATTGTTGTAAAGGAAGTATTTCCTACTATTCATTCTATTGATAAACCTTTTGAAGAAATCCTCCAGCAAGCACCAGAAAACCTGAACGACTTTGTTGAGCGAAATGAAATTATCAAGCGTTATCGAAGTCAGGAGCCTAGTGAGGCTTCGCAATTAACGGTGACACTTGAAAATAAGAAAACGCAGTCAAATTTTGGCCCCTTGCATTTTCCGCCTGAAGAAAGGCAGAGATTTTTTGATTCAAGTTTGCCAGATGATAAATCACAGCAGTTAACCGAGTTTATTCAAAAGTATTTTAATTACGATCCGAATGAGGGTGATCTTCCCATCGCAACTAGGGAGCTTTATTTTCAGAACCTGGAACGTCTTCTCTATACTTTTAGCTCTGATTCAACGTATTTCTTTCTGGATTTCTATCTTGAAAATCTCAACAAGGAAGATTTTCTCAATAATGCGCTTTATCAAGCTGGAAGACTTGATGGAAGCAAGACGTCAACGGAGCTTCTGTTTGCGCTTGAACGAATTTATGAAATCCAGCAGCGTGCATGGGGCGCTTATTTCGATTTCGAAAATGTTTACAAGAAGCTGCCAGAAGAAAAGAAAAATCGTTTGCGAGTAGAGACCTTGCGACGTGTGGATGAGCGTTATAAAAGTGTTCTTGAAAAAAAAGGTATTGAGAATTTTGAAAGCATTGAAGAGAAGTATCTTCAGCGACGGTATGAAATCATGGAGCACATTATCAATAATACGCCAGATGGTTACCGTAAACAGGATGCCTTATTTGAACAGGCAGTTATCCTATGGCAAATGGGTTTGCAGAAAGAAGATGAAGTGAAAAAGCAGCAAGCCATTTCCCAGTGGCAAGCACTTATCAGTCAGGCAAGACAGCAGAAATATTCAGTGAGTTCTCAACCGGATTTCCAGAATCTGCCACATTTACCTTTGCTCGAAGCGCTTATTGTTAATTATCAACGAGATGAAGGACTTGCTAAGACGCAACGAGAAAGACAGATTTCTTCCATGTTAATGCAACGGCAGAGCAAGCGACTTGAAGAGAAAAGAAAAAGAGAAGCGGAATTACTTTGGCCTAAGGATTAGTCAGCATCAAAGGTTTAGCGAAAGATACAAACCCAGACTGTTTCCATCAACTGTCCAGTTATCAACTTCGTAATCGATGAAGGTTAAGCGTAAACCAGCCCCTAGTTTGTTGCTTCTTAGTCCCATGCCAAGAGTCATGCCTAGCGCGTTGTCGAAATTAACTCTCAGGTTTGGTAGGCCATTGATATCAATATTAAGTTGTGGGTCGGTGTGATAAGTAAAGCCCATTCCCAGTTCAAATTGTTCAGTTCTTTTTATCAGGCTCACATCAATGGGGTAGCGGATAAAGGAAGCTTCACCATCAGAAGCTGTGATGCCATCAAACTTTAAACCAAACATGGCCTGAATGAGTAGGTCGCTCGATAGCTTGTTTTCCAAACCAGCACTGAATTGCAACAGACCGCCAGCCCTTAGATCCTGTTCGTCATCTGTTTCTACAAAGGTTTCACCACCATCAGAAAGCGAACCAAAAAATACAAAGTCTGAGGAAAAAACCAGAGGTGAAAAAAACAATAGACCTGCAAGCGCAAGATATCTGAATGTATTCATAGGAACCCCGGGTTATTACTGATTTTCATAGTGAATACTCTATGATAATAAGGAGTTTGTGGAAATATCTGTTTAACGCCCTTTCCATTGCGGCGGTCGTTTGTTGAGAAAGGCATCCAGACCTTCTTTTTTATCTTCGGTACCCATCAGCGCAGATTGCGCAAATTTTTCCAGCATCATGGCACTGTACTGACTGCCTTCCATACCATAGTTCACCATGGCTTTCATGAATTGTGGAACCAATGGTGCAAAGTTCGCAAGGTGGGCAACCATTAGTTCAACCGTAGGCATTAATTCTTCGGGTTCGACCAGGCGAGTGATTAGCCCAACGTGATAGGCACGCTGTGCATCCATGGTTTCTCCCATTAATAACATTTCCATGCCCCAAGCACGACCAACCAGTCGAGGTAGTCGCTGTGTCGCGCCACCACCGGGAATGATGCCCAGCTTGCCTTCAGGTGTGGCAAATTGTGAAGTGGTGGTGCCGATGCGCAAGTCGCATCCCAAAGCCAGTTCCAGCCCGCCACCCATGCAGAAGCCGTTAATGGCTGCGATAGAAGGTTTGAAACTTCTTTCGAGTCTTTCCGCAACACCTTGAACAATAGGTTCCAGTGCTTTTTTTAAATCACGATGAACGACTTCGGAAAGATCAGAGCCAGCAGCAAATGCTTTATCGCCTGCGCCCGTAAAAACAATGACCCTTACCTGTTCATCAGCTTCGGCTTTATCCAGTGCATCGTGAATATCATCAAGTGTTCCAAGTGAAAGTGCATTGCGTTTTGCTTCGCGATTGATAGTAATCAAACCCATTGCGCCTTTTACTTCATAGATAATGTTCTCGTAAGTCATGGTTTGTCCTTTAATTTTCGAATTGCTTGCAGGAAGTGTATATAATTTGCCCTTTCAAGCCTATAGCTAGCTTATTGTCGTTACCGGAATGGAAATGTATATGACGGGTTCTTCTGATTCAGATTCCAAACAAAAATGCATCATGATTGTCGCAGGTGAAAATTCTGGCGATGTGCTTGGCGCTGGCGTGATGGAGCAATTGAAGATACGTTTTCCTGATGTGCGTTTTGTTGGTGTCGGCGGCCATCACATGCTTGAGCAAGGATTGGAAAGCATATTTCCTTTAGAGCAACTTAACGTAATGGGTTTGATTGAAGTGCTGCCTCATCTTCGTCGTCTGTTTAAGAAAAGAGATGAATTGATTGCAGTCGCCTTACATGAACAAATTGATATGTTGGTCACGATTGATTTCCAGGATTTTAATGCCTCGCTAGCAAAAAAAATAAAAGCGCAATGTGGCGTTCCCTGTATTCATTATGTGAGTCCTACGGTGTGGGCGTGGCGTCGTGGCCGCATTCACTCCATGGCAACTTATCTGGATCATTTGCTAGCCCTGTTTCCTTTTGAGCCTGAAATGTATTACGGCTCAGGTTTGAAATGTACCTTTGTCGGGCATCCCATTGCCCAAACCATGAAAGGCATGTCTGAATTAAGTGAGCAGGTAAATGAAAGTGAACAAGCGAGAATCAACATCGCAGTCTTGCCTGGTAGTCGTAAATCACTGATTGAAAAACTGCTACCAACCATGCTGGATGCCGTTTCAGCATTACAGTCACATGGCTATAAATTTTGTATTCACATTCCTGTTGCTCATGAAGAGCATAAGGAAATGATTATTAACATTGCGCTCCATCATGGTTTCGCTCCTGAACAGGTTATTTTTATTTCGGGAGAGAACAAATTTGAGCAACTTGCCCAATGCAAGGCGGCACTTGCTGCTAGTGGTACATCAAACCTTGAACTGGCAATGTTGGGTATTCCCATGCTGATTGTGTATAAATTTAATGCGATTACTTATTTGATTGCAAAAGCCTTTGTGAGTGCGCCTTATGGCAGCCCCGTTAATTGGGTGGCAGGAAAACAGATATTGCCTGAACTTATTCAGTCAGATTTCACTCAGGAAAAAATCATTGAACATCTTAAGCCGCTTCTCAATGAGTCAGTTCAGAGAACACAACAAGTGGTTGAACTCAAACTAGTCAGAGAAGCCTTGGGTGAATCCCAGGATGTTGAAGCTTCTGTTAAGGCAGCAGCCGTGATTGCTGAATACCTGAGCTAACTTTATTTCACATCAGAAATTAAACTGTTCACTAATGATGTTGTGATAATTCACTCTATCAAGTTTTTTATACTCTTTTGATTTTGGTAGTAGGGCATAAATTGTGTCATTGGTGATGTCAGGATTAAATGCCTCTTTTTTCAAATCCGATTTCTTGTATTTGAAAGTGCCGGTAATATCCAGATCAGTTTTTATACGCAAAAAAAGTGGTACGGCATAATGAGGTAGATTGGTCTGGAAGTATTTCAATAGTTCTTTCAATTTATTTTCAAGTTGAGCAGCATCACCCTTTGGAACAATGGTTGCCATTCCTGCTCGACCGTTTGTGCCGGGAATTTCCACGCCGTAAACAACAGCCTCGTTGATATAGTCGAATTGTGAGATCACATTTTCCAACTCGGTCGTGCTAACGTTTTCTCCTTTCCAGCGAAAAGTATCACCAAGACGGTCAACAAACTGCATATGACGAAAACCAATGTCACGCATCATGTCACCTGTGTTAAACCAGCGGTCTCCGTCAATGAAAACGTTTCTCAACACCAGCTCCTTGGTTTTTTCAGGATCGGTATAGGAAGCGGGTTGTGTAAGTCGGGTTATTTTTGTAATCAATAATCCTGGTTCACCTTTCTTAACAGGGATGAATCTTCCTTTACTGTTTTTAACAGGTTCCTGTTTATCCTGATCGTATTTCACAATGGCATAGGGAAACATGCATACGCCAACGGTGTTATCAAGGTTCAGGATATTGAGCATGCCGATATTTCCTTCGCTAGAGGCGTAAAGCTCAATAACGGTCTCAATACCAAAACGTTCCTTGAAATCAGTCCAGATATTGGGTCGTAAACCATTTCCAATAATTTTTTTAATCTGATGTCGTTTATCATTACTTGATTGTTCCTGATTCATCAGATAACGACACAGTTCGCCTACATAACCAAAACTGGTGGCATTGTATTTTCGAATATCACTCCAGAATTCTGAAGCGCTAAAGGATTTTCTCATGGCCAGTGTTGCATGACCTGCAAGCACTGAGCCCCAACAAATCACTAGTGCGGTTGCATGATAGAAAGGCAGGGTGACATACATAACATCATCTTTATTGAGACACATGGCGGTATAACCAAAACCTGCGTAGGCTTTTAACCAGCGAGAGTTGGTGAACTCTACTGCTTTGGGTAAACCTGTTGTGCCAGAGGTATAGATGTAGAAGTTCACATCTTCGGCCATGCTATTCCGGGTTTCTTTTGGATTGGCGCTTGAGCAGGAACGAATCGTCTGTTCAAAATTTTCATAATCTGCAGGTGTTTCATTTGAACTTTGCAAGGTATCGCAGTCAGACCAGAAATAATTTTTTTTACAGCTGAGATCCTGTTTGATTTCATCAAAAGCGTGCACCAGCTCTTCGCCTATGATGTTGGCTTTTGGTGAAACCATTTCAAAACTGTGATGCAATACATGTTGTCGTTGAGAGGTGTTTACCAGAGCTGCAATAACACCAATCTTGTTCAGGCCTGTGATAGCAGCCAATAACTCAGGGCTGTTTGGAACAAAGACACCAACCACATCACCCTTTTTGAATCCCTGTTCAAGAAAAAAGTGGGCAATCCTGTTTGACCAGGCGTTAAAATCTTCATAGCTAATACTTCGATCACCAAAAAGTATCGCCTTTCCCTTGGGTGTTTTTTTTGCAATTTCCTCTACGCATGGACCAATACCAACGGCTTTGTGTTCACGCTCTTTTTTCATCGCCTGGGCTGACTTTATAAAGCCGGGGAAGCGTGTCATTAGTCCTGCGGACTTGATGGCAATATGGGAAAGGGTGAGTTGTGGACTGCTACTGCTCATATCATTAACCAGGAATAAAGTTTCAGGAAATCAGGAAGATTGCTTGTCGAGTTCGGGAAACTTGCCTGCAAGTTCCAGAACATTTACCAGTTGGCGTGCATCGCGTTCAACAACAGTTTTAGCCGCTTGTTCAGCTTTGACATGATGCTTGTTAGCAATGGCTTGGGTAAGTTGCTCATAATAAACAAACTTGTAATTCTTGATGGAAAAATTTTCACCAAAACGCTCGAAGTAGGAATAGTTTTCCTTCAGCGTATTCATGGAAAGTTTATAGGCAATGTTTTCACTGGCGTTGATGATAGCATCCCAGTATTCAATGGTGCGTTTTTGTAATTCCGTTGAGCTTTGTGCCTGTTTCATGCCTTCAAAGATGGATTGAATGAGTTGTTTGTCTTCTTCGCTACGGCGCGTAGCAGCGAGGCGGGCGGCGTCAACGGCCAGTGCGCTGCGCATTTCCATTAGGCTTCTGAAAATCTGTAAATCAAAACTGATGCTTTTGTTATTGAATAATTTATTGAGCAGGTCGAGACCACCCGTTTCCTGATAGTCATTCACTTTGGTGCCGCCACCGTGATTGATGGTGACCAGCTTGCTTTGTGCAAGCCGCTGCAAAGCTTCACGAACAGCACTTCGGCTTACACCTAATGCGCCAACAAGATCCCTTTCAGAAGGAAGGTTGGTGCCGGCAGCATATTCACCTGAAATAATCTTCTGCTGCAGGTCTTCAAAGATGGCCTGTCCTGTACTTTTCTTTTTTTCAGCCATGATGCTTTCAGGTATTTCCCTTGTTTTCAGGCGGGTTTGGTGGGGCTTAAGTGGTCTGACCAATTCTAGACTTTGAGTTTTAAAAAGGCTAGAGTTTCACTTGATTAGTTAACTAGCGTACTAATTTTTTTTAATCTGCGTCAGTAATAAAAACAGAGGAGCCCGCCATGAGTGACATGATTAAGATGGTCATTGATATGTATCCGGAAATCGCTTTCCAGAAATTGCTCGATATTAAAGTAGAAGATGCCAAACCCGGGCAGGATTATGCTGTGGTGAGGCTGCCTTTTCATGAGCAGCTCTGTGGTGGTGGAAAGGCCTACCATGGTGGTGTTATCAGCAGTCTGATTGACCTCACGGGCGCGCTAGCGACCTGGTGTGGCCATGACGATTCAAAGGGCATGAAGGCATCAACGGTTACCCTGAATGTCCAGTTCCTTTCTGCAGCTCTTGGTCAGGATATTGTGGCAAGGGCAGAGGTGAAGCGCAGGGGGAAAGACCTGAATTTTGTGGATGTTGTGGTTGAAACCGCTGATGACTCAAAAAAACTGATTGCAACCGGCTCCATGGTGTATCGCATCGCTGCCTGATTAACGTGTGAGAACTATGTCTGCACCAAGCGATATCAAGGATGTCATGACCGCCAAGGATTCACCGGATACTCTGGCAAAAGCCTTTGCCTATTTCATTCGTCATCCCAATGTTTATGTTTTTGGTGGCAGTGGTTTGCTGGCATTGGCTCTGCGTATTCAATATGGTCATTGGCATATTGCGGATTTGCTGATTGCTGCCTTCATTATTATTGGCTGGCCCTTTATGGAGTGGCGTTTACATATTTCTCTTTTGCACATGAAGCCAACAAAAATTTTCGGTAAAAAGTTTTACCCTGATGTGGCAAAAAAACATCGCGAGCATCACATGGAACCATGGAAACTTGAGCTAGTGTTTCTTATGCCTTACGTAATGTTGGCTATTCCTGTTGTATATCTTATTGCTAATCTGCTTTTTGATTATGAGCAGGCTTTAACAGTCTGTGCGGTGGGTTATTTAATGACGGTATTTTATGAATGGAATCATTTCATAACTCACACCCGCGTTCAGGCGAAAAGTAGTTGGTTTAAAACGATTTTCATGAATCATCGTCTTCACCATTTCAAGAATGAGCGTTACTGGTATGGATTCAGCGCACAATGGGTGGATCAGATTTATAAAACTGCTCCTGAACCATCAACCGTTGAAAGTTCAGAGAATTGTAAGACCCTTGGTGTAAATTTAACTAACGAATAGTTGTCGAGTTGATTAGCTGAGTGCGCTCTTGATAGCAGACACCACATCATCAGCATCAGGTTCTGTTCTTGGTGAAAAGCGTTTAAGCACAGTTCCATCTTTTCCAATCAGGAATTTTTCAAAATTCCACTGGATATCACCAGGGAAAGCTGCATTCTCTCCAGCAAGAAACTGATAGAGAGGGTCGCGCCCTTCACCATTTACCTCAATTTTGCCACTCATAGGGAAGGTGACATCGTATTTGGTGCTGCAGAATGATTGTATCTCTTCATCAGTACCGGGTTCCTGCCCCATAAACTGATTGCAGGGAACACCAAGAATTTCAAAACCTTGTGACTTATGTTCGCGATACAGTGGTTCCAGTTTTTTGTATTGAGGTGTCAGACCACACTTGCTGGCCACATTAACCACCAGCACCACCTTGTCCTTGAATTCCGATAGATCAAGATTGCCGCCACCCAGTTTATTTAATTGATAGTCATGAAAGCTGCTCATAAAGTTTCCCCTGTGTTTCCTTGTTATTCTGTTGTTTTCCTGAAAGCAGCCAGTTGTTCTGGTGTTGCTTCTTTCTGGTAAGCTTTTTTCCAGTCATCGTAAGGCATGCCGTAAATACTCTCTCTTGCTTTTTCATAATCAAGGTTCAAGCCTTGTTCGTCGGCAGCTGCCACATACCATTTGGCAAGGCAGTTCCTGCAAAAGCCAGCAAGATTCATCAGTTCGATGTTCTGTACATCTTTTCGTTGGTCAAGATGTTGAAGCAATTTCCTGAAGGCAGCGGCCTCAATCTCAGTATGTGTCTGTTGGTCCATTATTTCTCTTCGAAGAGGTAAAGATACTTACCGTATCCTTTTGCTTCCAAAGCTTCAACAGGAATAAAATCAAGGGCGGCAGAATTAATACAGTATCTCAAGCCGGTTGGTGCGGGACCGTCTTCAAATACATGCCCTAGATGAGAGTCTGCATTTTTACTTCTCACTTCAACGCGTGTTGAAAACCAGCTGTTATCTTCCTTGCTGACGATGTTTTCCTTGGCAATGGTGTCATAGAAGCTTGGCCAGCCCGTGCCAGAATCATATTTCTGGGTGGAGCTAAAGAGCACTTCGCCTGAGACTACATCGACATAAATACCTTTCTCTTTATTGTTCCAGTACTCATTCTGGAAGGGTGGTTCCGTGCCTTCTTCCTGAGTCACTCGAAATTGCATGGGAGTAAGTTCATTCAAACGTTGCTCTTTAGCGCTTAAGGGTTTTACATCTGCCCAATTTGCATTGATGAACTGATCGCGACCAGAGCGGCTTCGATAGAATTTATAGCGTGAGGAATGGGTCTTGTAATAATCCTGGTGATAGTCCTCGGCAGGGTAGAAAGGGGGGCTGGCGATAATCTTCGTGGCGATGGCTTTCTTGAAGCGACCGGAATCCTGCAGTTTTTTCAACGACGCTTCGGCTATCTGTTTTTCCTCATCGTTACTATAGAAAATGGCAGAGCGATATTGTGGGCCGCGATCAACAAAGGAGCCGCCTGCATCTGTTGGATCAATTTGATGCCAGAATACTTCTACCAGTTCGGCATAGGAAACCATGCCGGGGTCATAAATAACCTCTACCGCTTCATAATGCTTGGTGTCTCCAGAAGAAACCTGCTTATAAGTTGCCGTTTCAGCACTACCACCGATATAACCTGAAATGGCGGCAGAAACGCCATTCATTTTTTCGAAAGGCGGTTCCATGCACCAGAAACAACCACCCGCGAAAACTGCTTTTGCCTGTGTTGTTTTGTTGTCTTCGGCAAGTACAAGTTCAGCACTCAGGCTGCTGAGGAATACGCTTAGCAAGATAAACAGGGAGCGTATACTCAATGGAAGAGTTTTTGATAAGGATGTTTTATACATGCTGGCTTCACTCCGGAAGTATTTATTTAAACTGGTATGCATTAGTGCAGTGGAAGCTGGAAAAGTTTCATGTTCAGCTCATGATGTTTGCTAAATGAGCACTCCTTCTCATTTTTATACGTGTTCAGGCTTAATCTGGCTTACGAATACTACCTGGTGAAACACCATGCCAGCGTTTGAAAGCGGTATAAAAGCCCGAGGCATCAGAAAAACCGACATGTTCTGAAATCTCCTCAATGCTCATTTCTGTATTTTGTAGATAGTGCATGGACAACTCGGAACGAATGTTATCGCGAATATCGATAAAGGATGTATCTTCCATGCGCAGCGCGCGTTGTAAGGTGCGTCCAGTCATGTGCAACTGTTTAGCGGCGTTTTCAAGGCTTAAATGCTCATCTGAAATATGTTCCCTGACAAATTCCCTGACCTTGTTAAGAATGGTTTCACTTTTTTTCAGTTTTCTTAATTGCTGTTCTACCTGTTGTTCCGCTTTTTTGTGAATCGCAGGAAGGGCGCTGTAGAGTTTTTTATCAAAAAGATCGCGCTCTATTCTAAGGAAATTTTTTTCCTGTTCGAAGAATACAGGGCATTTAAAAATAACTTCATATTCATCGGTATAAGTTGGTTTTGAATGGCGAAAATGCGCAGATATAAGACCGAACTCCTTGCTCAGGAATTTTTCAGCTGTGCTCCACACGCCTGAAGAAATGATTTCATTGGCAATGACATATAACCCCATATTGTTTTCAGACTTCATTAGCTCTTCAAAACTACCTGGATAACGTTCCATGCAGATATCGACATATTCAGAAGATTCTAGTAGTTCCAGTTCGGCAAAAGGAATGAGAAGGTCTTGATACAGCACCAGTTTCTGAAAAGCCTGACGAAGATTTTCGGCACTGGAAAAAAAATCACCAGCAATAGATTCAATACTTCTGTGTACCGAACTGCCAAGGTGTAAGCCAAATGCTGGGTCTTCAAGCTTCGTATAAAGATTGAACATCATGCCACCGATTTGCTGCTCGGTGAGGTAAGCCTGTTCATCTCCAATCATGTCGGGATTAATGCCAGCCTCTCTCAATAGGGTTTCTGTTGAAATCTGGTTGCGTGCTGCGAGCTCAAGCATGCCTGCAATAATACTGCTGGGTAACAATCGTGCGCTCATGACCGAACCTTTGAAAGATAGCTTGAGAGAACAAGAGCTGACATTGAATTGGCCTCAAAAACGGGAAGTGAAGGACTTTTTACCTGAATTAGCGGCGGTGAACAAGAGTGATGCTAAGTGCCTTGTTTTAGAAAGGCTTTAGATGAAGAGTATACAGCGCATATAGTTATGATTAGGAAATTTAAAAGCAGAATGGGTGAATTTCCCCATTTGGAAAAAGGTGTCTCGCCTGTGGTGATAAAAATAAGTTCTTCGAGAATCTGGCGTTTATCTTTCTCTAGTCTTGCAATAACTTCTCCTTCAGGATTGATAATGGCAGTGGTGCCAGTGTTGGTTGTTCTGATTAGGTATTTGCCCAACTCAAGCGCACGCATACGTGCCATTTCAAAATGTTGTTCTGGTCCCCATGAATTCCCAAACCAGGCATCGTTACTGATGGTGAGTAAAAAATCAGCCTGTTTTCCTTGATCAAAAGCAAGTGAAGGATAAAGCACCTCATAACAAATGAAGGGAGCGATGTGATAATTAAATACCTTTAAATTTTCCTGACCCTGCCAACCTCTTGAAAATGAGGAAAAAGGCAAATCAAAAAAAGGCATTAAACCACGAATCAGTTTTTCAAGAGGTACATACTCACCGAAGGGAACCAGTTTCTGTTTGTGGTAAAGACCTGAACCATCACCAACCGCAATGATGCTGTTATAAACATCATTTTCATCGGTTTCCTGATTAAATTCGTCGTAAAAAATACCACTGATGAGTACGCTATTTCTTTTTTTCGCTTCTTTATCAAGAAAAACAAAGAAATTATTCAATTCGGATTGAAAAGTTGGCATGGCGGCTTCAGGTAAGACCACCAGATGTTTGCTTTCTGGATCGTTCTGATTTTCGGCATCAATTTGAGAAAAACTTTGCTCAATTAACTGATAGTAAGTATCGAGAATTTTCTGTTGGTTTTCTGGCAACCATTTATCTTCTTGAGGAATATTTCCCTGAATGAGGTGTACATGTAGTTTTTCATCGAGATTTATGCCAATCCATGACTGTTGGTTTACATAAAGGGTTGAAGTAATGATGATGGCAGGCATCAGGAAAGCAAAACCCAGTGCGCTAAAGGAAAACGGTTTGCCTGGAGTAATCAACATTTTTGCAATCAGGAAAAGAGAGCTGGCTAAAGCAAGTACAACAAAAGAAAGTAAATAAATACCACCAACACTGGCGAGAGATTCAAAAGGGGAATCGAGTAAAGCATAACCGTTAAATAACCAGGGGAATCCGCTCAGGAACCAGCCACGAAACCATTCTATTAACAGTATGCTTGCAGGGAAAGTGATAGGGGCGCATGAATGGAGCCTCAAAGCATGATAGCCAATAATCTGTAAGCTGCTAACTAGTGCAAGACCTAAACAGAAAAGCACACTCATGATGGCTGCAATTAGTGCGGGTGTGTGTCCGTAATCATGAATACTGACATAAACCCATGAAACGCCAACAAGGTAAAAACCTAACCAGTACATCAAGCTGGATAAAAAAAGTGGTTTTAAGCCATGAAATAACTCTGATGATTGACCTTCAAGTTCAGCATACTGTTTATCAATAATAAAAAAGTAGATACACGGAGAAATAATTGCCAATGGCCACAAGGCGACTGGCGCAAAGGCAAGGGGAAGTATGGCGCCTGCTGCCAGTGACAACAGGTTAAGTGGGTTTTTGAGCATGTGTCTGAATCAATAGTTACTGCAAGATGCCATAATAGGTGCAATCCGCACCATGATTCAACAAAAGCTAATAAGCTTAGTCGTGCTCTTGTTGATTAATCAGCTGATTAATCTTGTTTTCGTCGAGAGATACCTGTAACAATTTGATGCTTCGGTTATCTGCATTCAGTATTGTAAAGTTAATACCATCAATGATGGTGCTTTCTCCGCGTTTGGGTAGGCGTCCAAATTCCTTGATGATGATGCCGCCAATGGTGTCAAATTCGGTATCGCTAAAAGAAGATAGGAAGTAATTATTAAAATCCTCCACTTCGGTGGTGGCTTTCACAATGTATTCATTGTTATCAAGACTTTTGATCTGGGCACTTTCTTCAAAATCGTGTTCATCTTCAATCTCACCCACAATCTGTTCCAGAACATCTTCAATCGTGACCAGACCAGCAGTGCCGCCGTATTCGTTCACCACGATAGCCATATGATTTCTTTTATTCCTGAATTCTTTTAGCAAAACGTTCACCCGTTTGTTTTCAGGAATTACCGTGGCAGAACGCATTTTGTCTTTTATGTTCAGGCGGTCATTACCATTGAGTTGCATGCTTAACAGGTCTTTTGCCAGCAGGATACCAATGATTTCATCCGGATTATCGCCAATGACAGGAAAGCGCGAATGACCAGAACTGATAATGCGGTTTAAGAGCTCCTTGGTGTCCATGTTGTATTTCACACAAATCATTTGTGAGCGAGGAACCATGATTTCCCTTACCTGCATTTCAGGTACCTGCATGGCACCTTCAATAATGCTGAGCGCATCAGCATCAACGATTGAATTTTTCTGGGCTTCACGAAGCGCGTCGAGAACACTTTCCTTGTCGTCCTTGTGAAAATGAAACAGTCTTTTTAAGAGTTGCCTGATACTGCTCGGCTCGGGATCCTGGTTATTGTTTGTATTCATTTTATTTCCATTATGTCTAACTAAAAGTTAATGATAGGGGTTGCTAATATCAAATTTTTTCAGGATGCTGATTTCCAGACTTTCCATTTCTTCTGCATCACTATCTTTAATATGATCATAACCAAGAAGATGAAGGCAGCCATGAACGATTAAATGCGCCCAATGATTCTCCAGTTTCTTATGTTGTTTCTTTGCCTCCTGTTCGACAACAGGCTGGCAGATGACAAGATCACCCAGTAAAAAAGGTTCAATCATTTCGGGCACATCTGCAGGAAATGAAAGCACATTGGTTGCTTTATTTATATTCCTGAATTGCGTGTTCAATTTTGCGCTTTCCTTGGCATCCACTACACGTAATGAAAGTTCCATTGAGTCTTTTAGTATGCTTTTATCCTGTTGTTTAAGACTTTCCTTTAACCAACTTCGAATCAGTTTTTTATCAGGAACAAAAGCGTCCGAAGGATTCAAATTATCTGAATGTTGTAAATCAATGTGAAGTTTCATGGAGATTAATAATCGGTATTCACATCGATAGGCAAAGCACTAATTTGTGGAATGTTCACTGCGTTTACTGATGGGTTCAATGACATTGTTTTTTTCGTGAACTGTATAGGCATCAATAATGCGCTGCACGAGTCGATGCCGAACCACGTCAGCACTAGTGAAGTAGCTGAAGCCAATTCCTTTAACATTTTTCAGAACCTGTTTCGCATGAATCAAGCCTGAGTCGCTTCCTTTCTGTAAATCGATTTGAGTGATGTCACCAGTAATCACTGCCTTGGAACCAAAACCAATTCGTGTCAGGAACATTTTCATTTGCTCCTTGGTGGTATTCTGGCTTTCATCAAGAATAATGAAAGCGTTATTGAGTGTGCGACCACGCATATAGGCAAGGGGCGCAATCTCAATGACTTTTTTCTCAATCATCTTATCGACATTTTCAAAGCCAAGCATTTCATAAAGGGCGTCATAAAGAGGGCGCAAATAAGGATTTACTTTTTCATTCATATCACCAGGAAGGAAACCCAGTTTTTCACCAGCTTCCACGGCCGGCCTTACTAACACAATGCGATTGATCTGTTCCTGTTTAAGTGCTGCAACCGCAGACGCGACTGCGAGATAAGTTTTGCCAGTGCCTGCCGGCCCGATACCAAAGTTGATATCGTGCTGCTCAATGCGTTTAAGATAGGCGCACTGGTTTTCACCACGGGATTCTATGTGCTTGCGTGGTGTTTCAATCACGATGGACTCAATCACTTTCTGGTTTTCAGTGTTGGAATCGGAGCCGGAATCATTTTTCATAGGCACAGTATTCTCCTGAATGATGAGGTGAACGGTTTCGGGGTTGAGCATTTTTTCATGTTTGTGTGACTCTGCGCGAAAGCAATAACGATAAAGTTTTTTCAGGATGTATTCGCCCGTATTCACATGAGATGGCGAACCAGTAAGTTGAAAGCGATTGCCTCTGCTGAGAATTTCTATACCCAGATTGGATTCGATGAGCTTGAGGTGTTCGTTAAATTGGCCGCAGAGTTCTGCTAGCTTGCGGCTATCGTCAGGTTCCAGCAAGAATGTGCGGGATGTGGATGGTGTATTCAAATTAGTCAGGGTACTGCCCAGGCAGTTGTGATAACAGCTTCAGGATAACGCCTTAAGTTGATTTGTAAATCAATAATTGCCTATACGGTAGATTTTTCTGTGTGCATGGTTTCAGTGCATTTGCACTGACAGCAACTCTCCAACGAGGGAATTACTATAAGCGGCAGTGATTTTCACATCGACGAATTGACCGATGAGCTCAGGCTGTGTGCAATCAAAATTCACAACGCGATTATTCTCGGTACGACCCTTAAGTTGTCCGGGGCTTTTTTTGGAATAACCATCAACAAGAATGGTTTCAATGTTACCTACCATGGCTTCACTGAACGCCCGTGCATTTTGTGTGATGCGTGCCTGTAAAATAGCGAGGCGATTTTTCTTTTCAGACTCGGATGTGTCGTCGCTCAGGTTTGCAGCAGGCGTTCCTGGTCTGGCGCTGTAAACAAAACTGAAGGAATGATCAAAACCAACTTCGTCAATCAGTTTCATGGTGTCCGTGAAGTCGGATTCACTTTCGCCTGGGAAGCCCACAATGAAATCAGAAGACAGGCTGATGCCGGGACGCACTTTTTTTAACTTGCGAATAATCTCGAGATAATCTTCAGCTTTATGATTCCGTTTCATGAGTGAAAGAATTCGATCAGAGCCGCTCTGGACAGGTAAGTGCAGATGGTTTACCAGTTGTGGCACCTGTTCATAAGCTGCAATCAGCCGATCACTGAATTCCATAGGGTGCGAAGTGGTGTAACGAATTCTGTCGATACCTTCGATGTCGGCAACTTCTACCAGTAATTCTGCAAAGTCGCACAGGGCATCACTTTGTTGTACACCCTGTTTGCTATACACACCGCGATAGGCATTAACGTTCTGACCGAGAAGGTTCACTTCCCGCACGCCCTGACTCGCCAGGTGGGTGATTTCGGCAAGAATGTCATCCATGGGGCGACTCACTTCTTCACCACGGGTGTAGGGAACCACACAGAAGCTGCAATATTTGCTGCAACCCTCCATGATAGACACAAAGGCGCTTGGACCATCGACTCTGGGTTTTGGCAGATGGTCGAACTTTTCAATTTCGGGGAAGCTGATATCTACCATGGGCAGTTTTTTCTGACTGGCTTTACGAATCAGTTCGGGCAAGCGGTGAAGGGTTTGAGGGCCAAAGACCACATCTACGAAGGGGGCGCGCTGACGGATGGCGTCACCTTCCTGACTGGCTACACAACCGCCAACACCAATGATGGCATCGGGCTTGGTGTTTTTCAGATGTTTCCAGCGACCCAGTTGGTGAAAGACTTTTTCCTGTGCTTTCTCGCGGATAGAGCAGGTATTGAGCAACAGGATATCTGCCTCACTGGCATCATCAGTCAATTCAACGCCCTGATCGGCCTCTAGGAGGTCGCTCATGCGCGAGGAGTCATACTCGTTCATCTGACAACCGTGGGTTTCGATAAACAGTTTCTTGGCCATTTGGAATCAATCTAGCTGCGTGTAAGAAAAGGAGCGCGATTATACTGGTTTGACCCTTTATTTGTAGAGGGTTTTGTTTTCTTGACGGTTTTAAGCGTCGAAGGGCTGAGAACTTATGCTGCTATATGTTTTAATCTGCAATTCCATCTTAAGCAGAACAGCGCCTCATGTTAAATAAACGATTAATTAGTTCTAAGTTTCTACTCTTGTTAGGGGCTGTATTTCTCTCAAACACAATATTGGCAACAGAGCTACCACGCCCTAATAACTTTGGAGGCGAGTTTTCCTTACCTTCAACCCTTGGTAAAGACCTAAGCCTTTCAAGCCAGAAGGGAAAAGTTGTCTTGCTGACCTTTGGTTTTACTTCCTGTCCTGATGTCTGCCCCATGATTCTTTCAAAACTTACCCTAGTGCAGAATGAGCTGGATAAGGAAGGCAAGGAATTGCAGGTGCTGTTTGTCACTATTGATCCTGAACGCGATACCCTTGAGCAAATGAAAAACTATCTTGGGCGTTTTCAGCCAACCTTTATTGGATTAAGAGAAAGCGATGAAAAGGCACTGATTGCCTTAGGGAAACGTTATGGCGCATCGGTGTTAAGTTCACTTGATGACGAAGGCAAAAAAGAATTCTCACACAGCGAATATGTGTATGTGATTGACCAGAAAGGCTATGTCGCAGGGTTTTATAATGTGAACAGCAGTTATCAGGAATTATTTAAAGCAGTAAAAGATCTGTTGTAAATTTTTATTCAGGTTTGAAGTGAAAGAAAGTGATTTCATTATTTGAACCGATGCGCATGATGGGGCCCCATGTGCTTGTGCCTGTTGATACATGCAAGGTTGAACCATGACGATGGATAGTGCCTTTAATGTCATTGAAGATTCGTTTCACCATAAAGTTAAAAGGCACGATTTGTCCGTTATGAGTATGACCCGAGAGCATTAAATCTACACCTTTTTCAACAGCCACTTCAAAGCCCTGGGGGCGATGATAAAGCAGGATGTTAAATCGGTTTTTATCGACAGGAATATCCTGAATTTTCATTTCAACCTGCTTTGGATTTTCCGCATCATCAATACCAATCAAATCAAAGTCGGGTAGCGATAAACGCTCATTCCTCAGAATCGTAAAATCCTGTTTGTGCAAAATTGGCAGCAATTTTTCCAGATTCACATAACGATCATGATTACCTGTTACGAAATACACAGGCGCCTTAATGTTTTTCAGTATGGCAAGGTCCTTTTCCTTTACGCAACTCAGGTCTACCAAATCGCCAGTAATAAAAACCTTGTTGGCATTCAGTTCATTTACACGTTTTACGAGTTTATTAATAAACCATGATGAACGCGAACCAATGTGTACATCGCTTAACTGAATGGCGGTGCTTTGCTCCTTGATTTTTTTATGACTAATGGTCACTTCATTCACCACAAGTCGATTGGCATTAAAAATACCAAATACTGCAAGCACGCAGGCAATGATGAAAAGCGTTGAGGTAATTTGAGCAAGAGAAGAGGGTGTGAACTCAAAAACAAACTGGGCAAAATCCAGCGTGAGTGTTGGGAAAAACAAAAAGAATGCAAAACCTGACCAGGTCATGGCAATGGCCATCAGGTGACGTGAAAAAGGTGTGCGAGTGAATTGATAATAAAGCCTACCAAGAAAGGGCAATAGAAAAAGACAGATGAAAACAAAATCTATCCAGGTGAAAGGTGCAGAAAAAAGATTATCCAACACAGGTATGTGCATCTTGGAAAATAGGGAATTAATTGGATAGATAAAAACCAGGAAATAAATACCGAGTCCAATCAGGGCAATCAGGAATTTTCCTGCAGGCGAAAAGAAAAGTTTTCGTAAATTCATAGGTCTTTTATTCGTTTACTTATCTTTAAGTTCTTTGACCCAAAAAATACAGGCACCACAAACGGCAGCAGGAATTACCACAAAATTTAGAATGGGAATCATTAGACTGAACATGACCACACCACCGAAACCAATAGCACTCAGGTTTCGTTTCTTGATGAGTGCAATCATATCTTTAATGGAGATCTTGTGATTATCCATGGGGTAGTCAACATACTGAATCGACATCATCCAGGCACCAAAGAGAAAAACCAGAATGTTCAGGCCAGGGATCCAGAAAGTAATCAGGGTAAGTACAATAAACCGCGGCAGATAATATTTCAGCTTATGTAGTTCACGCATGATGCTGTGAGGCACGATTTTTATCAGTTCTGAAAAACCGCCGTCCTGTCCAAGGTTATCCTGGTTGATAAGATAAAGCTCAGTTTTTTCTGCAAGAATGCCGTTAAAGGGTGAAGCTACAATATTCGCTACCATGTTGAAAACGAAGAAAATAATAGTGCCCATGGTGAGAATGAAAATCGGTAACAGAATCCATTCGATAAAGGAAAGCCAGTCAGGCACCTTGCTCAGTAACCAGGACACGCCATCAGTGTAAAGGCTGTAGCTGTACCAGGATGCAAAGGAGAACAGGGCGAAGTTAATCAGAAGAGGAACAAAAACATAGACACGCAAACCAGGTTTGGTGATGAGTTTGAAACCGTCCAGAAAATAGCGAATGCCTTCAGCCAGATTACCGTTCATGTTTAACCTCGTTGGTACTTGTGTATGTCAGAAGATGTCCATTTCTAACACAATCTACATATGACTTGTAGTCTATGTTGGGTTGCTGATTCGTCTTGAAATTAATGCAGTGCAGGGCGAATAGGTAGTGAATCTATAATCTCGCTTTCGTATGTAATCAATTCAGCCAGCCGTTTGTTCACATCGACCTGTTCAGCGTAACGTTCTGCAAGTTCAATAAATTGCTCAGCGTGTCGCTCTTCGGAGCGGGTAATCATCTGATAAAAAGCTTTTAGTTCTGTTTCTTTCTCAGGTAAGTGTTCAGCTATCAGACCAAAACGTTCATAACCGCGGGCTTCCACAATGCCGGCAATGAGTAGTCTGTCGATTAAATACACTTCCTTGCCATTTCGAATGTGCGCCAGCATGGCATTCACATAAACATCTTTTTCATCTGCTGCTAGTTGCAGATTGCGTTCGTGAATCAATTTAATCACTTCCTTGAAATGATTGAGTTCTTCAATGGCGAGTTCAGCCATGCGTTGTACAAGGAAGGGTTTGTCGGGGTAGTGGGAAATCATATTGATTGCCATACCCGATGCTTTTTTTTCTGCGGAAGCGTGGTCGAGTAGAAAGCTGTCAAAATCAGCTAGCACACACTCAATCCATGCCGTGCTGCTAGGTTTAATGTTTAACATGCTTTACTTGTTGTTGATGCCGAGCTTGCCTTCGATGCGGTCTTTATCGTCGCCATGTCGACCTTGATCATTAGTGATAGATTTATTTTGACCCTTCACTCGAATCTGCACGTTAGGCTTTTTATTACCTGCCGAATCATCAACCCACTCATCATTATTATTCATGTCTCGAATACTTTTTGCGCTAATAGCCATGGGTGAATTGTTCAAATCAAAATTATTGTTCTGACCACTTTTACGACGGTATTTCTTGTTGGCATTTTTGGTGTTGCCATTGCCGTTGGAAATGTTTGAAATGTACTGCTTCCACGATATGTCGCGATCATCCATGTAGGAATCTGCAAACATCTGATTACCATTATCCATGGGTTGCTGATGATTCCTGTTGGGTTTGTTCTTACGATTGCTGTTTCGATTCTTGCGATTTTTGTTTTGGCTATTCCCTTGTCCGTTCCCCTGTCCATTTCCTTGGCCATTGTGAGAATTCCCCTGAGCATGTCCGTTACCATTGTTATGGTTATGCCCATTGCGACCATTTTTGTTTTTTGTGTTCTGGTTACTACTTTGTCTTCTTCCGCTATATGGGTTGCGATTTTTGGTTTGGGTATTGGTGTTGTTACGCGCAGTGCCTGATAATTTGCTGCTAATACTGGGCTCAGAGGATTCGGGTTCAAGTCCTTCAATTTTCTTTCTGCTTAAGGTCTTGCCGAGGTAACGCTCAATCTGATGCAGCATTGACCATTCATCCTTACCCACTAAAAGACACAGTTCATGAGTGCTTTGTTGGTCAATCACGATTTCCAGTCTTTGTAGAAAAACCAGAATATCATCAGGTAAATCCAAATGAATAATCTGAACATCAGAAGCATTGCTCAGATTCAGGTTATTTCCATTATCACTGCTGAAAAAAATCTGTTGCTGGCTGTCATTAATGGTCAGCACGTCATTCTCATTGCTGCAGCTTTCAATACTACCCTGCAGGAATGTAAGCGCTTGTTCCAGCAAGTCATTCGCGCTAGCACACACAACAATGTGCTTGCTGTCACTGCTTTTTATGATTGCCTGAGTCAGTTTGAATTTATGATCGCCTTCATCGGCGATATACATACTTTGTTGCAGGTTACGATAGTTCTGTTTACTTTTTGCTAGCTCAAAACGAACAGCATTATTCTGGAACTGCTCACTGAATGCATTAATGCGTTCGCCTTCAAGGGTGTCTGAAAATACCAAGGTCTGAAGATGTCTGCCTTCCTGTTTTGGAATCTGGCTGACAATAAAATCAATATCATTCTCCATGTTCATATCGAGCATGCGATTCAGTTCATCAATCACCAGAAATTCCACATCATTGAAATTCACTCGTCCGTTATTCACGTGATCAAGTAGGCGACCAGGTGTGGCTACCAGAAAATCAATGGGTTTTTTCAACATCCGCACCTGCGGAGGATAGGGTGCTCCACCCACGAGAATGCCATAGCGAAGATTTAATTCGCGGGTAAAGCGGCGTATACATGCGCTTACCTGGTTGGCTAGTTCTCTAGTTGGTGTAAGTACCAGAACACGCGGGCCCTGTTTGGAGTGGTTGTTTTCGTTTTCCTGTTTATGGCTGTCGTTAAAATCTTCATCCAGATTTGATTCAACATCCTCCTGATGCAGGTCCATCGTGTTTGATGTATCTGAAGTAGTTCTTGGGTTATCGAGTAACCTCTGGATGAGCGGTAATACAAAGCTTGCGGATTTGCCGCTACCGGAGTGGGCAGAAGCAAGAATGTCATTGCCTTTCAGTATTTCGGGGATGACCAGTTGCTGGATTTTGCTGGCCTTGGTGAATTTTGCGTGCTCAATGGCAGTCAGAAGGTTTGCATTAAAGTTGAAGGGTTCAAATGACATAAATACTAGTTACTCTTTGTTGCTTGTAGTTGTTGCTTGTAATTGTTGCTCGTATGAAAAAGTTCATAAAAAATGTTTAAAAATTCTGGGTATCTGAATAAATAATCAATAAAAGAGTTAACATGGCGCGCAGGCTGCGACGCAACTTTCCTGATTTTAATGGATGTGTTTCAGTTTCTGGTTTCTCTTACGTGCTTCTACGCACTTAAAAATACGCACTTTAAAAAATTCATTGCATTGGTCTGTTTCGGTCTTTTGCCGATACGCAAATGAAAAATAATGAGTTGCGTTTTAAAGCCCAGCGAATCAATGAAAAATTAGTTTTCGCATGGGTTCTCAATCCCTTCGTTTCTGTTCAGTTGTGTTGAATCAGTCGATTGTTTTGTTTTTCAGGCTTTGCGAGAAAAACCAAAGAGTGGGTTGAGATCAGCTTAACAGCAAGTTTGTTTGTATGTACTGCATGTGCCTGTTTGCTTCATTCGCGTTTGCAAATGCGCTTTCAAGTTGCCTATGCCTGGCATAAACACGGCATCATCCTTGCCTTGAAATGAACTATATCGAAGCTCTTTGTAATTGCCAAGTGTTTTATCCCTGTTCGAGTTGTAAACACTTGTGCACAAATGTCAGTTTTCAATTATCTTGAAACTAAATAGTGAGTGCGATTGAACCGCCATCGATTCGCAGATTCTGGGCATTAATGAAACCAGCACGATCGCTGGCAATAAAACACACAAGGTCAGCCACTTCTTCACGTCGTGCAATCCTTGCACAAAGATTGGGAAAATCATGTTTAACGATTTCCGCTTCAATGTCGTTCCAGTTTTCTCCCCAGCCTTTACGCTGTGCTTTCATTGTGTAACCCGCTTTCAGTTCTTCCGTAAGAATCAATCCAGGAGAAATGGTATTCACAGTTATGCCTGTGCCAGACAGCTCCTTGGCTAAACTCACCGTCATATTACTCATGGCGCCTTTTGATGCGTAATAATGAGGCATTCTGGCATTGGGACTAAGACTCCCAATGGTGCTTAGCTGCACGATTCTGCCCCAATGTTTTTCGCGCATGGCTGGCAACACAGCGTGAGTGATTCTAACGGCAGAAAGCACATTCTGTTGATAGATATCGAGCCAGTTCTCTTCACTGAATTCGTTCCATTTGCCAGCTGTTGCCGTGCCCAGGTTGTTAATCAGTATGTCTACGCAATCAACGAGTTTCCATAATTGCGTAATCGCCTGTTCAGCACCTTCATTGTTGGCAAGGTCTCCCCATATCGCAGCTTCATTTGGGTAATGTTCGCAAAGATAATCGTAACCTTCCTCGTGATTGCTATGGCGAATCACTTTTGCGCCTTCTTCAGCAAGGCGAGTGGCAATGATTTCACCTGTGCCTCGATTGGAACCGGTTACCAGTGCAATGCGTGATTGAAAATTAAGATCCATGTGTTGCTACCTGCCGTAAACCTTTAGTGTGTTGGTGTTTGTTATAAAGTGCTTGTTGCTGTTGTCGTTTTTTTTAGCGAGCTAGCATAGTATAGGCTCTATATAGAAGCAGCAAACACACGGAAACTGAGGAGTATGCGTGCCAGCCCTGAAACACCGTAAAACAAAAATCATCTGTACCATTGGTCCCGCAACCAACTCCTTTGAAATGTTGCAGCAAATGGTTAATGCCGGCATGGATGTGGTGCGCCTGAACATGTCGCACGGTGACCATGAATCCCATCGCAAGGTAATTCGCGCCATTAAAACCATTAACCAGAAAATCGAAGACGCTATTCCTGTTTTGCTCGATACCCAAGGACCTGAAGTGAGAACCGGTGACATCGAAGGCGAACTTGAACTGAAAACCGGTGATGAGATTACCGTGAGTGTGCGCTCAGGAAATGTGGAAGAGCGTTCCATTAGCATTGAATATGAAGACTTAATGGACACCGTGAATGTGGGTGACCGCATCACCGTTGATAATGGTTTGATTAATCTGGAAGTGCTTAGCAAGGAAAAGCGTCAGATGCGTTGCCGCATTGTTGATGGTGGCACGCTCAAGAGTAAACGCCATGTTAACTTTCCCGGCGTTAAGGTAAACCTTCCTGCCATTACCAAGAAAGATCGCGAAGACATTCTGTTTGGTATCGAGCAGGGGGTGGATTTTATTGCCCTGTCTTTCGTGCGTGAAGCAGAGGATGTGCGTGAATTAAAAACCTTACTTGGTGATAAGGCAGGCAAGATAAAGATCATTGCCAAGATTGAAGATCAGGAAGGTTTAAAAAATCTTGATGAAATCATTAAGGAATCTGATGGTGTGATGGTGGCGCGAGGTGATCTAGGTGTAGAAATTGATTTTCAGGATTTGCCCAACGTGCAACGTCGAATCGTAAAGCGTTGTCATCAACATGGTAAACGCGTCATTGTGGCAACACATATGCTCGAATCCATGATTGAACACCCCATGCCAACCCGTGCCGAAGTCACCGACGTGGCAAATGCCGTGTATGAAGAGGCCGATGCCATCATGCTCTCGGGTGAAACCGCCATGGGTAAATACCCTATCAAGTGCATTGAAACCCTAGATAAGATAGCGCGTCAGTCTGAGCAATGGCCAGGGCTAAACTATCGAGAGTATCTTGAGAAAGACTGCGACAAGCAGTTCCTTGCCGTCGCCGCAGTAGAACTGGCTGATGAGCTTGAGGCAGCCGGTATTCTGGTAGTCACAAGGCGGGGTGTCATGGTTCAATATGTCACTAACGCAAGGCCATTTAGCACCACGGTGTTTGCTTTTACGAATGACAGTCGAACACGCAGGCAACTGGCGATTAACCGCAGTGTGCAGGCATTCCGAATGGAGTTCAGTGGCGACCCGGAAAAAACCCTCGAAAGCGCCTTGAAAATGCTCAAGCAAAAAGAAGGCTTAAAGAAGGGTGAAAAGATTGTAGTGATTTCAGACGTGATTGCAGGCAAGGGTGTTGATGCCATACAGATTCGAATGATTCATTAAAAAATATGCCAGAGGCAGAGAAGAAATGAACGAACAGATTTATCGAGTGATCTTTATCAATCAGGGGCAGGTGTATGAAGTGTATGCGCGCCAGATTTATCAAAGTGATCTTTACGGCTTCATTGAAGTTGAAGAATTCATTTTCGGTGAGAAAACCCAGATGGTGGTAGATCCTTCAGAAGAAAAATTAAAAGCAGAATTCGAGAATGTCAATCGTTCCTACATTCCCATTCCTGCAGTGATTCGTATTGACGAGGTTGAGAAAGAAGGTTCAGCCAAGATTGTTGATATCAAGAACAGCAATGTTGCGCCTTTTCCCCTGACTATTGCACCCAATAAAACAGAATCGTAAAAAACTGAAATTAAATTCACGCTGAAGTTAACGCTTAAAATGAGGTAGTAGTATGAATCTTCTGGAAGGTTATAACACCGTTGCAAAAATCCTTCATTGGTTAATGGCGCTTATGATTTTAAGTTTGTTGGGTGTGGGTATTTATATGGCAGGTTTGCCCCGTGAAGATGAACTGCGCCCAACCTTATTCATGATGCACAAGGCGACTGGCATGACGGTGCTCTT
>JBECKS010000149.1:0-14492 GCA_040235395.1 Pseudomonadales bacterium
TATTGCATGAGCAATATGGGTGAAAAAAGATGAGTGTAGAAATTAAAGCGCCTCAGTTTCCTGAATCCGTTGCAGATGGAACAGTGGCTACATGGCATAAAGCAGTTGGTGAGCCAGTAGCAAGAGACGAATTGTTGGTCGATATTGAGACGGACAAGATTGTTCTTGAAGTGGTTGCGCCAGCCGATGGAAAACTGGAAAAAATTCTCAAGAATGAAGGTGATGTGATAGAAGGCGAAGCCTTGCTAGGCCTTTTTAGTGTTGGTGAGGTTTCTCTAGATCAAGCGTCACCAGCGAAGGAAGCGGAGACAGCTAAAAGTGATGTCTCTGAAAATGAAGAGGATTTGTCTGATGCTTTAAGTCCAGCGGTTCGAAAAATGATTGCAGAAAATAATCTGGACTCAAAACAGATTAAGGGAACCGGAAAAGGAGGGCGTATTCTAAAAGAAGATGTGGTGGCATTTTTGAGTTCCACTCCTGCATCAGCGAAAAAAGATGAAGAGAAGCAATCTGCAACTTCAAAAACAGTAGCTAATGATTCTTCGGCAGGGGGAATAATTCTTCCAGATGAAGATAGGATTGAAAAACGTGTGCCTATGACACGTTTAAGAGCAAGAATTGCAGAGCGTTTGGTTGAAGCTCAGCAAGAAGCTGCCATGTTGACGACTTTTAATGAAGTTAATATGCAGCCCATTATGGAGATGAGAAAAAATTACAAGGATCAGTTTGAAAAAATGCATGGTGTAAAATTAGGTTTCATGTCATTTTTTGTGCGTGCAGCAACAGAAGCCTTAAAGCGTTTCCCTGCCGTTAATGCGTCAATTGATGGAAATGATATTGTTTACCATAGTTACTTTGATATTGGTGTTGCAGTTTCAACAGAGCGAGGCCTTGTTGTGCCTGTATTAAAAGATGCTGATAAAAAGGGTTTTGGTGAAATTGAATCGCAGATTATCGAGTATGGTAAAAAAGCACAGGACGGAAAACTTTCCCTGGAAGAGTTAACCGGTGGAACTTTTACGATTTCAAATGGTGGAACATTTGGCTCTTTGTTATCAACGCCAATTCTGAATCCTCCCCAAACGGGCATTCTTGGCATGCATAGTATTCAAGAACGCCCAATGGCAGTTGATGGTGAAGTTAAAATACTTCCTATGATGTATCTTGCCTTAACTTATGATCATCGTTTGATTGATGGCAAAACGGCTGTGCAGTTCTTGATAGCCATTAAATCTTTCATTGAAGATCCTGCACGTTTGTTGTTAGAAATTTAATCATTTAAGGAAAAGCTAATGTCAAAGAAATTTGATGTCGTTGTTATTGGGGGCGGACCAGGTGGGTATATCGCTGCAATTCGTGCCGCACAGTTAGGTATGAATGTCGCCTGTATTGAAATGCGTTTAAATGATCAGGGCAAACCTGCCTTGGGCGGCACTTGTTTAAATGTTGGATGTATCCCTTCAAAAGCCTTGCTTGAAAGTTCTTATAAGTATGTTGATGCCAAAGAAAGTTTTGCATTACATGGCGTAAAGATTGGCAAGCTTGATTTTGATGTTGAAGCGATGCAATCCAGAAAAGAAAAGATTGTGAGTAATCTTACTGGCGGCGTTGCCTCGCTTTTCAAAGCGAATGGCGTTATTTGGTTACAAGGTCGTGGAAAATTGTTATCTGATAAGCGAGTGGAATTTGTTCCACTTGAGGGCGATACAGAAATTCTTTCTGCAGATAACGTAGTTCTTGCCACTGGTTCTGTTCCTGTCGATATTCCGGTGGCACCTGTTGATGATAAAGTGATTGTTGATTCCACTGGTGCACTTGCATTTAAAGAAGTGCCTAAGCGATTGGGCATAATCGGAGCAGGTATAATTGGTTTGGAGTTGGGAAGTGTCTGGGCTCGACTTGGCTCAGAAGTGACCATTCTCGAAGCACTTGATGACTTTCTTCCAATGGTTGATGGTCAGATTTCCAAAGATGCTTTAAAACATTTCAAGAAGCAGGGATTGGAAATTCGTTTAGGAACACGTGTTACTGGTTCATCTGTTGAAAAAAATCAAGTCAAGGTTGAATTCAAGAGTGCAGATGGTGAAAGCAGCGCAAACTTTGATAAATTAATTGTAGCGGTCGGTAGAAAAGCCTATATCGAAGACTTGCTTTCAAAAGATAGTGGCGTGAATCTTGATGAAAGAGGATTTATCTTTGTAAATAATTCCTGTCGTACAGATGTGCCTGGTGTGTATGCGATTGGTGATATTGTTAGAGGGCCGGCGCTTGCTCATAAAGCAATGGAAGAAGGTGTCATGGTCATTGAGACCATTGCTGGTCATAAAGTTGCAGTAAATTACGATGCTATCCCTTCTGTTATTTATACCCATCCTGAAATTGCCTGGATTGGTGATAATGAAGAGCAGGCGAAAGCTAAGGGCATTGATTACAAAGTTGGTGTTTTTCCTTTTGCGGCCAATGGTAGAGCGATGGCTGCTAATGAAACCAATGGTATGGTGAAAGTTATTGCTGAAGTGGAAAGTGATCGCCTGATAGGCATGCATGTTAGCGGCCCTCAGGCATCAGAACTCATTCATCAAGGCCTGATTGCCTTGGAGTTTGGCGCGAGTATTGAAGATTTGCAGTTGATGGTCTTTGGACATCCTACTTTGTCTGAATCAGTTCATGAAGCCATGCTTGATGCTGATGGAAAGGCACTTCATATGGCTAAGCCAAAACGCAATAAAAAATAGTTTTTCTAAGAATAATTATTTTTTTAGTTAATTCCTTTTAACAACAAGTGGTATGAAAAAATGAACTTACACGAGTATCAGGGCAAACAGTTATTTGCCGAATATGGTTTACCGGTCTCCAAGGGTTATGCATGCGATAGCCCCGAAGAAGCTGCAGAAGCTACTAAAAAAATTGGTGGCGATAAATGGGTTGTTAAGGCTCAGGTGCACGCAGGAGGTAGAGGTAAGGCAGGGGGTGTCGCCTTGGTGAATAGCGCTGAAGAAGCTGCTGAATTCGCAAAGAAACATTTGGGAACACGTTTGGTTACCTATCAAACAGATGCAAAAGGCCAGCCTGTCAGTAAAATTCTTGTGGAGTCCTGCACGGATATTGATAAGGAATTATACCTTGGTGCAGTGGTTGATAGAGCAAGCAGAAAAATTGTGTTTATGGCTTCAACAGAAGGTGGTGTTGAAATTGAGAAGGTTGCTCACGAAACACCAGAAAAAATTCTGAAAGCTACCATTGATCCTTTGGTTGGCGCACAACCCTACCAAGGTAGAGAGTTGGGTTTTAAATTAGGACTGAATGCCAATCAGGTAAAACAGTTCACAAATATTTTTCTTGGTTTAGCCAAGTTGTTTGTTGAAAATGATTTGGCGTTACTTGAGATTAATCCTCTGGTGATTACCACTGAAGGCAATCTTCACTGCCTTGATGCCAAAATAAATATCGATGGCAATGCTCTTTTTAGACATAAAAAACTTCAGGAAATGGAAGATCCTTCTCAGGAAGATGAGCGTGAACGCCGTGCTGCAGAATGGGAATTAAATTATGTTGCACTTGATGGAAATATTGGTTGTATGGTGAATGGTGCTGGTTTAGCGATGGGCACGATGGATATTGTTAAGCTAAAAGGTGGCGATCCAGCTAACTTTCTTGATGTGGGTGGCGGTGCAACTAAAGAGCGTGTTACTGAAGCATTCAAGATTATTCTTTCAGATGAAAAGGTTCAGGCAGTGCTTGTAAATATTTTTGGAGGCATTGTTCGTTGTGATTTGATTGCTGAAGGTATTATCGGTGCAGTTGAAGAAGTTGGTGTAAGCGTTCCTGTTGTCGTTCGTCTAGAGGGCAATAATGCTGAACTGGGTTCGAAGGTTCTGGCTGAAAGTGGTTTGAATATTATTGCAGCTAAAAGTTTTGATGATGCTGCAACACAGGTTGTTGCTGCAGCGGGGGGCAAGTAAATGAGCGTTTTGATTAACAAGAATACCAAAGTTATTTGTCAGGGTTTCACGGGTTCTCAGGGTACTTTGCATTCCGAACAATCCATTGCCTATGGAACAAAGATGGTTGGCGGTGTAACTCCAGGCAAGGGTGGACAGAAACATCTTGGACTGCCTGTGTTTAATACTGTTTCTGATGCAGTTAATGAAACAGGTGCTGATGCCAGTGTTATCTATGTGCCTGCAGCTTTCTGTAAAGATTCCATCATTGAAGCAGTTGATGCTGGTATTAAATTAGTTGTGTGTATTACTGAGGGTGTTCCGACGCTGGATATGCTTTATGTTAAGGAATACATCAGTACCAAGGACGTGCGTTTGATTGGTCCAAACTGCCCTGGAATTATTACACCAGGTGAGTGCAAGATTGGCATTATGCCTGGTTCCATTCATAAGCCTGGAAAAGTTGGTATCGTATCTCGTTCTGGAACCTTAACTTATGAGGCGGTAAGCCAGACAACAGAATTGGGTTTTGGTCAGAGTACCTGTATAGGCATAGGTGGTGACCCTATACCAGGAACCACTTTCATCGATGCGCTTGAATTATTTCAAGCTGATTCCCAAACAGAGGCGATTGTGATGGTGGGTGAAATTGGTGGCTCTGCTGAAGAAGAGGCGGCGGCCTACATCAAGGCAAACGTTACTAAACCTGTTGTTTCTTATATCGCGGGTGTCACTGCGCCTGCTGGAAAACGTATGGGGCATGCGGGTGCAATCATTGCAGGTGGTAAGGGAACTGCAGCTGAGAAGTTTGCAGCCTTAGAAGCTGCTGGTGTGAAAACAGTCAAGAATCCTGCTGAAATTGGCAAAGCTATGGCTGAACTGACAGGCTGGTAGTTTTGCAGCTGCTGCTCTCGTAGCGCTGCACAATATCAATTTATTCAGTCCCCCTCTTCTTGGAATAACAGGAGCTTACTTGTATGAGCACTATCGACACTCAATCAGCCTACATCCTTTCAGCAAAACGAACAGCCATGGGTGGTTTTCAAGGTTCCTTATCCACTATCCCAGCGCCTGAATTGGGCGCGCTTGCTATCAAGGCAGCGCTTGATGCTTCGAGTGTTGAAAAGAAAGATATTGACGAAGTCTTTATGGGTAGCGTACTGCAAGCGGGTCTGAAACAGGCTCCAGCACGTCAGGCAATGATAGCTGCGGGGCTTGAGCTTTCAACAGGAGCGACAACAGTGAATAAGGTGTGCGGATCTGGCATGAAATCAATCATGCTGGCTAACGACCTGATGAAAGCTGGCAGTATTCGTTTGGCTATTTCTGGCGGCATGGAAAGCATGAGCCTTGCTCCTTATGTCCTGGAAAAAGCCCGAGCAGGCTTGCGCATGGGGCATAGTGAGTTGAAGGATCACATGTTTCTTGATGGTTTGGAGGATTGGCAAACTGCAAATGCCATGGGTTGCTTTGCACAGGAGATGTCTGAGAAATATGCGTTTACCAGAGAGCAGATGGATGATTATGCCATTAGCTCCTTGAATCGTGCCCAGAATGCCATTAAGGAAGGTTATTTCACAAATGAGATTGCGCCTGTAACGGTTAAGAGTCGTGCGGGTGAGCAAGTTGTTGATATTGATGAACAGCCTGGTAACGCAAGAGTAGACAAAATTCCAAGTTTGAAACCTGCTTTCAAGAAGGATGGGACAGTTACTGCGGCAAACTCCAGTTCTATTTCAGACGGTGCATCTGCGCTCGTGATTGCAAGTGGTGACTATGTGCTCGAGAAAAACCTGAAACCGCTTGCGAGAATTGTCAGTCATGCAACCAACTCAAGGTTGCCTGAAGAATTTACCATCGCGCCAGTCGGGGCAATACAGAAAGCTCTGGATAAGGCTGGCTGGGGAGTTTCAGATGTTGATCTCTTTGAAATAAATGAAGCCTTTGCAATGGTTGCTATGGCTGCTATGCATGATCTTGGTTTGGACCATGAGAAAGTTAACGTCAATGGCGGGGCATGTGCGCTGGGGCACCCTCTGGGTTCATCAGGCTCTAGAATAGTTGTTACCTTGATTCATGAGTTGCTTAGACGCGGTCAGAAAAAAGGTCTTGCAAGTCTTTGTATTGGTGGTGGGGAAGCCACAGCCCTTGCGATAGAATTGATATAGTTTCTGCTAAAGATTAACTTTTGACATCCTAAGTGCATATAATGCGGGCAGAATGCTTTGCATTGTGATGGATAAATAAAAGAATAACTCAGTCACTGAAACCATAAGACAGGAGTAAAGCTCGACAATGGATATCTTGTTTATATTACTCGGTGTTGCGATTTTTTTTGCGGCCGCTGCTGTTTTTGCTATCGAGCATTATGAAGTCAATCCCGCCCAAGCAGCTGTGTCTTTCTTTGTTCCACCCTTTGCCTGGTGGTTGTACTCACACTATTGGGCTAAAAGTAAGCGAATCGCATTAGCTCAGTTTATTTCAGTCATGTTACTTCTTGGTGGGCTTTCAATGATGAAGCTTATGACAGTTGAGGGTATGCATTTTTCTGAACTTGTTAGCAATGACAGTTCCAGAATCAAAGTTTCAAAAGTAGTGGATTATGTTGGTTCGGACGCAGCACTTAAGGATCTTGCTGATGCTGAACGCCATTCTAATAACCTGAATGGTAGATTGAATAACAGTCCTTTCACTTTTAATAACAAAACTGATGTTGCAGAATTTGATAAGTCTGGAATCTTATGGATTAAGCACGGTAAGGGTTTTTATGGGGATGTAGAGGTGGCTATCGTCTTCAATAAAATTCCACAACAAAATCAGGAGCCATGGGCATACACCATAAGACCAGATAGTGCCAACGCGCCTGTCATTTATCTTTCTTGGTATGACGAAGCATCTAAAACGCCAAAGTCATTAAAATATGATCGCGGTTATCATCTTGACTTCAAGTTGAATCACAAACAGGTTAATCAATACAGCGCTTATATGCAGTTGGTTTTACCTGATCCTGGGAATAGCTTCCTCGTGGGAGATTTCCCTGTATACAGTTCGCGACTTCGTTTTCATACTGATGGCATTAATGATGGGATTATGAAAACCTTTGATTCGGTGGAAACACTCGAAGTAATTGCTAATCTAAGCTTGAGTTATACCTATAGAAAATACGTCAAGAAAGTTTTTGGTTTCCAGGAAACAGATTTTCACTTTTTAAGTGGAGATGGTTCTGGTAGTTCTGTTGTCTATTTGCAGAATGATAAAGGTTATTTAAAGCGTATTCCTCTAGTATTTTATAAAAATGAAACTGGATGGTTTCTTGATGTTAAAGGTTTGAAAGAAGATATAAGAAGTGATGAAAAAATTGTATCTAAGATTCCGCAAGGGTTGAGTCAACCGATTGAAGTTGATTCCAATAACATGGGTGATACAAAAGCATTGGAAGAAGATGAACCAGAGCAGGTAGTAAAAGTTGAAACGCCACCACCTGTTGCGCAGCCGAAAGTGGAAGCCAAAGTTGATACACCAACCCTGCCAAGCGCAATTAAAATTGATGTCTATAAGCAGGCAGACACTATTGAAACGGCTTTAAAACCGCTTCTGAACAGTGATATTGAAGTGCAGACTACTGACGGTAAGTCTGTCAGTGGTATTTACGTTGGTATCATCAGAAAGCAGGTGGTCGTGGAGTCTCAGGTAGGTGCTGCGGGTGTTGTAGAGTACTTAACGGCATATCCGAAATTAAAAACGATAAAAGTGATTAATGCTTCTCAGGTTAGGCCGCAAGTTGTTGAATTTTATTCTACGGCACCACAGTAAGGCTGATTTCATATATCAGATATTGAATTTTCATTCATTGTCCTCATTATAAAGCCGTTAATCTTAACTACTTTTCTGTATAACTTTTTGCTTGGGAGATATCAATGAGCACAGAGTCCAGTTCAACGGCAAACACAAACAGCGAAAAAGAAACGCTGGGTTTTCAAACGGAAGTTAAGCAGCTTCTTCATTTAATGATTCACTCTCTTTATGGGAATAAGGAAGTTTTCCTAAGAGAGTTAATTTCAAACTCTTCTGATGCAGTGGATAAACTGCGCTTCGAATCTCTTTCAAACCCTGCGCTTTTAGAGGAAGACCCCGAACTAAAAATTCGTATTGATTTTGATAAAGATAATAAGACTATTACCGTCAGCGATAATGGTATTGGTATGAGTCGAGATGATGCCATTAATCACTTGGGCACCATTGCAAAATCGGGTACTGCTGATTTTTTGTCGGCGCTTACGGGTGATCAGAAAAAAGATAGTAAATTAATTGGTCAGTTTGGCATGGGCTTTTATTCTGCATTTATTGTGGCTGAAAAAGTTGAGGTGAATACAAGGAAGGCGGGGCTCCCAGCCAATGAAGCGGTGAGGTGGACATCTTCCGGTGAAGGAGATTTTACTGTCGAAACCATTGAAAAATCTTCTCGAGGTACAGAAATCATTCTTCATTTAAGAAGTGATGAACTTGAGTTTGCCGACGCATTCAGGATTAGAGGGATTATCAGTCGATATTCTGATCATTTGTCCTTACCCATTGAAATGGTGAAGGAAAATCTGGATGAGGAAGATTCAGGCAAGGCTGTTGAATATGAAGTGGTAAATACGGCTAAAGCACTTTGGCTGCGTTCACGATCCGAAATTTCAGATGAAGAGTACAATGAATTCTATAAACATGTTGCGCATGATTACCAGGAACCTTTAATTCATAGTCATAATAAAGTTGAGGGAAAACTGGAATACACAAGTCTTTTATTTGTGCCTAAACATGCACCTTTTGATTTATATAATCGTGAAGCGCCGAAGGGCTTGAAGTTATATGTGCAACGCGTGTTCATTATGGATGATGCCGAGCAATTCCTGCCTTTGTATTTACGGTTTGTTAAAGGTGTTATTGATTCCAGTGACTTGCCATTAAATGTTTCGCGGGAAATTCTTCAGGAATCACCAGCGATTGAAAGTATGAAAAGTGCGCTGACAAAACGTGTGCTTGATATGCTGGAAAAGCTTTCGAAAGATGATCAGGAAAAATATCTGGAATTCTGGAAAGAGTTTGGTCAGGTGCTAAAAGAAGGAACGGGTGAGGATTATTCCAATAGAGAAAAAATTTGTAAGCTACTACGTTTCTCTACCACTCACAGTAATAGTGCGGAACAGAATCAATCACTAGATGATTATATATCCCGCATGAAAGAAGGGGCTAATAAGATTTACTACGCGACTGCAGAAAATTTCTCAGCGGTGAGTAAAAGCCCGCATCTTGAAGTATTCAAAAAGCGGGATATTGAAGTGATCCTGCTTCATGATCGTATTGATGAATGGATGATGGGAAATCTTTTTGAATACGATGGCAAATCTTTTGTTGATATTGCAAAAGGCGATTTAGATCTTGGAGAGCTTAGCGAGGAAGAGAAAAAGGAGCAGGAAGCGGTCGAGAAAGAAAATGAGGATTTGGTAGACCGCATTAAAAAAGCGCTGGAAGATAAAGTTGAAGATGTGAAAGTATCATCGAGGCTTGTGGATTCCCCAGCATGCCTGGTGCTTGGTGCTCAGGATATGGGCTTCCAGATGCGAATGATGATGAAACAGGCTGGACATCAAGTGCCTGAAACCAAGCCTGTTTTTGAATTCAATCCAAAACATAAACTTATCGAAAAGATGGATCAGGAAAGCGATGAGGAAAAGTTTAAGGATTTCTGTTTGATGTTATTTGACCAGTCGCTATTGGCAGAAGGTGGAGCAATAGATGACCCTGCAGCTTTTGTGAGTAGAATGAATCAAATACTATTGGCGGCTCTTTAAGACGAGGTAAGCTTGGCTAAGGAAAACGAATTGCTTGAGAAAACTGCTAGTGCTAACAGCTGTGTGGCTGTTCTTGGCGCAGGAAGCTTTGGAAGTGTGCTTGCAAACATCATGGCAAAAAACGCTTGCAAGGTTTCACTCTGGGTAAGGAGTGATGAGCACTACAAAGCATTAAGTGAGAGTTATCGTAATGATAGGTATCTTGAAGATTTTGAGTTTGATGCCTCGATTTCATTTAGCAACAATCTAGATGAAGCCTTGAAAGATGCTCAGTTTGTATTTCTGGCAATTCCAAGTCGGGCTTTTCGTTTAGTCCTGCCTCAAATAAAAAATAGTTTGAAGCCTGGAGCTGTCATTATTTCCACTGCAAAAGGAATTGAGCCAGATACTTTCAAAATGATGACTCAGGTGATTGAAGACGAAATACCGAATGTGCCAGTTGCTGCGCTAAGTGGGCCTAATATTGCTGCAGAAATTGCAAGAGGTGAGTTAGCGGGTTCTGTTATTGCTAGTAAGAATCAGAACATCAATGAGCAAATACAGGGTTTACTGAGTTCACGTTTTTTCCGGGTTTATGATAATCCTGACATCTATGGCGTTGAACTTGCAGGGGCATTAAAAAATATCTATGCCATTGCATCTGGCATGTCTCACGCCTTGGGTATGGGCGAGAATGCCCGCGCCATGTTATTAACCCGTTCACTTGCAGAGATGAGTCGTTTTGCTGTTGCTACGGGTGCTAACCCGATGACTTTTCTTGGCTTGGCTGGGGTGGGTGACTTGTACGTTACCTGTACATCGCAGTTGAGTCGCAATTTCCGTTTAGGTACTTTGATTGCCCAGGGAAAATCAGCTCAGGAAGCCATGAAGGAAATTGGTTCGACTGTTGAAGGATACTCCACCGTGAAAACGGTTTGTGATGAAGCCAAGCGTATGGATATTTACATGCCTTTGGTAAGTGCGCTACATGATGTGCTTTATCGGAACGAAGATATTTTGTTGGCAGTGAAAGCGCTGATGCTTGGAAGCAATAGCCATGATGTGGAATTCATGCAAGGACATTAATCATGAAGTTGCTTTTTCTTATGCGTCACGGCGATGCGCCACAAGCTAAAACTGATAGGGAGCGAATGCTTAGTGAGCTAGGTAAAAAGCAATGCGAAGAAATGTCGGTTCATTTAGCGGGTCTGAATGTATCCAGAGTAATTAGCAGTGATTATCAGCGGGCAATTGATAGCGCAAACCTGGTTACAAAAAATCCAGGGGCAGGGGTCGAGTTTTTCCAGAATGATTTGTTAAGACCCATGTCGCATGCAAAAGATGCGTTGAACTTTATCTGTGATGAATTTGAAAAAATGAAAGATGACAGTGTGTTACTTGTGGTCTGTCATATGCCCTTGATATCAGAGCTGGCTTCCTTGGCAATCGACGGTCATTTAAGAAATCATTATTCCTTTCCCTGTGCAAGCATGATGAAATTGACAAGTGAGTTTGCTTCTTCTGGATGTTTTGAATTGCTTGATCAATTAAAGCCTTCTCATTAGCTTCCGATATAAATTCTTTAATAATTATTTAAGCCTATAGAAAAAATCATGCAGTTTCAGGAAGTTACCATTCATGCCAATCATCTCGACTTTGCCTTGAAAATATGGGGCGAAGATGATGCGCCCGTTATATTTGCCCTGCATGGGTGGCTTGATAATGCTGCAAGTTTTGATTTGCTTGCGCCTTTAATGAGTGGCTATCGCATCATAGCTGTTGATCAATGCGGCCATGGTAAAAGTTCTCATCGTCCTCCTGGTGTTCCCTATTATTTTGTGGATTACGTTGCCGATGTTTTTTATATAGCAGATGCATTGGACATTCATGACTTTATATTGCTTGGGCATTCTATGGGGGCTAACGTTGCATCCATGATGGCAGCAACCTTTCCTGAAAGAGTTCGTGCATTGATGTTGGTTGAAGGTTTTGGTCCTGCTACAAGAGATGTTGATCAAACAATCAGCGGTCTGCGTGAGTCAATTGAAAAATTTTCCGGGAATGAGTCGGCAAAGCGCCGTTATGCGGAATTCTCTAGTCTGGTCAAAGCGCGCTTGCAAGGCCACTGGCCGTTAACAGAAGAGGCTGCTCATCTGCTGTGTGAGCGAGGAAGTGTTGAGAAAGATGGTTTATATACCTGGAGTAGTGATCCGCGTATCAATTATTCCAGCCCAATGCGCTTAACGACTGAGCAGGGAACTTTTGTTAGAAGTAAGATTGAGTGTCCAACACAGATTATTGTTGCTGACGAGGGTATTGTGCCTGAATTTTTAGAAGATAAAGCGCCACTGAACGAGTTCAAACACGCCACGGTAAGTCATCTCCCAGGCAAGCATCATTTGCACATGGAGCGCGACCATGTAGATGCTGTTGCCAATACCCTGAATGCTTTTCTGAAAAGCCGCAAATCTTAATTCTTAGGTATTGAGAAGAGAAAGGAATTCAGACCGTGTTCGATGGTCCTGACGAAAACTGCCGAGCATGACCGACGTTTTCATAGAGGAATTCTGTTTCTGAACACCGCGCATCATCATGCACATGTGTTTGGCTTCTATAATAACGCCAACACCTTTCGCATTGGTAACCTGCATCACGGCTTCAGCAATCTGTTTAGTCAGGTTTTCCTGAATCTGCAAACGTCGTGCATACATATCAGTGATACGGGCAAACTTTGAAAGCCCTAGTACCTTTCCTGAAGGCAGGTAGGCAATGTGACAGCGTCCAACGAAGGGCAACATGTGATGTTCGCACATGGAATAGAGTTCTATATCTTTAACAAGCACGAGCTCATCGCTATCTGATGCAAAAATAGCATCATTAACGATTTCATCCAGATTTTGAGAATAACCTTGGGTAAGAAAGGTCATGGCCTTAGCTGCGCGTGAAGGTGTGTCTATTAATCCTTCACGAGTAGGGTCTTCGCCAATCTGTTCAAGGATTTGTTTAAATAATTGTTCCATGCGGTCTCTTTTTTTGATGCTTTAATGCGTTGAAAGCCAAGTAATGATTGCTTTTGAAGAATCCGCTAAGTTACGCTGCTAGCCTTTAAAAATCAACGTCAAAGCCTGCTATGTTCGAGTCAGCCCTTCCTTCACAACTAACAAAGGTAGAAGAGATTCTCCATTGGAGCGAATCTCAACTTGCTGATTCTGATATTTATCTTGGGCATGGTTTTGATAATTATTGGGATGAAGCACTTGCCCTGATGTTGCACGTATTAAAGCTAAGTTGGGATGCTGGTCAGGAGACATTGTTGTACGAACCGACAGCTGATGAGCGTCAGGCATTTTCAAGCTTGCTGACAAAAAGAATTAAGAAGAAGATTCCAGTGGCCTATCTGATAAATGAGTCCTGGTTTTTTGGTTTACCATTCTATGTTAATGAAGACGTTCTGATTCCTCGCTCCCCAATAGCTGAACTGATAGCTGATGGGTTTTCCTTGTGGTTTCCAGAAACAGAACCAGAGACTATTCTGGATCTTTGTACGGGGTCTGGATGTATTGCGATTGCCTGTGCCTTGCAATTTGAAAGTGCACAGGTGGATGCAAGCGACTTATCTGATATTGCCTTGAAGGTCGCTAGGGAAAACCAGAAACGCTATGAATTAGAAAACAGATTAAGTCTTTTCCAGTCTGATATTTTTAATCAGCTCCCCTCAAAAAAGTATGACTTGATTGTGAGCAATCCTCCCTATGTGGATGAGCAGGATATGGCAAATCTACCAATGGAATATCAACATGAACCTCGCATGGCCTTAGAGGCAGGTGCAGACGGCCTTGAGTGTGTCAAAAGAATTTTAAATGAAGCTTATGATTACCTCTCAGATAAAGGCATTCTGGTTGTAGAGGTGGGGAATTCTCAGGAAGCTATGATAGAACAGTTTCCAGATGCACCTTTTCTTTGGCTCGACTTTGAGCACGGTGGTCACGGCGTTTTTATCTTGAGCAAAGAGCAGCTAAAGACCTTTAAGCAAAAAGCTGTATAATCAAATACACTTCTTTTTTCTTTTTCAGGTTATTGAGCGCATGTCGGGAAACACTTTTGGAAAAATATTTACAGTCACCACCGCTGGTGAAAGCCATGGTGAGGCGCTGACTTGTATTGTTGATGGATGTCCTCCAGGTCTTGATTTAAATGAAGCTGATTTACAAAAAGATCTGGATAGAAGGAAGCCGGGCACGTCTAAATATTCCACTCAAAGAAGAGAAGATGATGAAGTAACAAATCTTTCCGGTGTGTTTGAAGGTAAGACCACGGGAACGCCTATTGCACTTTTGATTAAGAATACAAACCAGAAATCCAAGGATTATGGTGATATTAAAAATGCATTCCGTCCTGGGCACGCAGATTTCACCTATCATCATAAATATGGCATTCGTGATTACCGTGGTGGTGGGCGCAGTAGTGCCAGAGAAACTGCCATGCGAGTTGCAGCGGGTGGCATTGCCAAAAAATATCTAAAAGAACATTGTGGCACTGAAATAAATGCCTACATGGCGCAAATGGGTTCCTTGAAAGCATCTGCAGCAACTTGCAAAAATCCAGATTGGTCGATTGTTAACAGCAATCCTTTTTTCTGCCCTGATAAAAAACTTGTTCCAGAGTTACAGAAACTGATTGATAAACTTCGCAAGGAAGGAAGCTCTATTGGTGCGCAGGTGAATGTGCTTGTTAA
>JBECKS010000168.1:0-9417 GCA_040235395.1 Pseudomonadales bacterium
GGGCAGAACTTGAGCGCCCGCTAAACATCAAGCGTAGCGACGCAGCTTAGGAATCAAACTCCAAAATTAAAGCAGGCGATTTTTCTTTCGTCTGCTTTTTTTTCGCCTTGAATTAAAGCAAGCGGCGGTACGCTTTCAGCACATTGCTGATTTGCCTGCCAGCAACGCGAAACAAACCCGCAAGCTTTTCTTTTGCCAATCGGTGATGGAATTTCACCTTGCATGTCAGGTATCCCAAAACGCTCTTGAAGATTTTCTTCTCTGTTTAAGGAAGGATTTGCTGATAACAGTAGTTTGGTATAAGGGTGTCCTGGATTGAAAAAAATAGTTTCGCTGGTGCCTTGCTCCACTATCTTTCCCAAATACATTACCGCTACTTCTTCACAAAGATAATTCACCATTGCCAAATCGTGCGCGATGAACAACAAGCTCATACGATATTCAGCCTGCAAGGATTTCAGCAACTTGACGATTTGGGCCTGAACTGAAACATCCAGCGCAGAAACAGGCTCATCACAAATCAACAGTTTGGGTTTTGAAATCAGTGCCCGGGCAATACCTATGCGTTGTTGCTGTCCACCCGAAAATTCATGGGGGAAACGTTGATAGAATTCAGGGCGCAAACCTACCTGTTCAAGTTTTTCCTGAATGAATTGTTTTCTTTTGTCATTCGATAGTTTCAGATAATCATTATTTTTTGAAAGCAATAAAGGTTCTTCCAGAATTTGCCAAACCTGCATGCGTGGATTCAATGCGCTATAGGGATCCTGAAAAATCATCTGGATATCCTTGCTAAAATGCAGGAAATCCTTTCGAGTGAAATGTTGAGGCATGTTCTTGCCTTGCCAACTTATTCTGCCGCTGGTTTTTCCATGAAGACCAATAATGGTTTTTCCTAATGTGGATTTACCCGAACCGCTTTCACCTACAACGCCCAGAATCCTGTTTTCAGGCAAGTCCAGGCTTACGTCATCCACAGCAATAAGTTCGCCCTTTGCTGTATGAAAATGTTTTGAAAGCTTCTCAATACGCAACATCAGACCTGCTCCTTGTGCGGCAGCCAGCAGCGAAGCAAGCTTTGCTTGTTTTCGATGATAGGCGCTTTTCGAGACGCACAAACATTCATGGCGTATTCACAACGGTCAACAAAAGCGCAGGCAGGAATGGGTAAAGACAAATCTGGAGGCTGGCCTTCAATACTGCTTAATTCTGTTTTGCTTGCATCTTTTGAAAAAGCCGGCAAAGAAGCAAGCAATGCTAAGGTATAAGGATGCTTTGGTTCCTTAAGAATTTTTTCAACAGACGCCTGCTCCACCAACTCTCCGGCATACATCACAAGTACGCTGTCTGCCATTTCTGCAACGATCCCAAGATCGTGAGTGACAAGTAACAAAGCAAGTTGATGTTGCTGCTGTAAGTGCTTAAGGATGTTTAGCACTTGCTTCTGAATACTCACATCGAGCGCTGTTGTCGGTTCATCCGCCATAATCAGGCAAGGTTCTCCAGCCAGCGCCATGGCAATGGCCACACGCTGTAACATGCCGCCCGATAATTCAAAAGGATATTGCTTCGCCCGAATTTCTGGATCTGAGAGCCCCGTCATCTTCAGAAACTCAATAACTTTGCTGTGTTTATCGACAGCTGAAAAATTTTTAACATCTTTCAGGGCTTCAGCAATCTGTTCACCAATTTTCATCGTGGGATTCAAACTGCTCATGGGATCCTGAAAAATCATGGCGATTTCTTTACCGCGAATCTTCTGTAATTCCTTTTCAGAAAGCGTTGTGATGTTTTCATTTTTAAAGAAAATATTTCCAGATTGTTTTGCATTCACCGCTAACAATCGAAGCACACTCGAAAGCACCGTGGATTTTCCACAACCTGATTCCCCCACGATAGCAAGACATTCACCTGCCTTTAACTCCAGGCTTAACCCTTTTACCGCATGAACACTTTTGTCTGAGTTTTCACTCTTGAATAGTACATTCAGATCTTCAATGCGTAACAAAGCCATCACTTATTCCGCCTTAACGTCAAAGGCATCACGCAAACCGTCGCCTAATAGATTAAACGCCAATACAGTCACGCCAATAAAAACTGAAGGAAAAACCAGTTCATGTGGATGAAAGAGAAAGGTCTTGATGCCTTCCTGACACATGGAACCCCAGCTTGGTGTTGGTGGCACAACACCCAATCCAATAAATGAAAGAAAAGCTTCGGTGAGAATAACAGAAGGAATTGCAAAACTCAGACTGATTAATATCAACGAAAGCACATTAGGAAAAAGATGCTTCCACAGAATATGCAAAACACCTGCACCATTGATGCGTGCAGAAAGTATAAAATTCTGTTCTCTCAATACTAATACCTGAGAACGAATCAATCGTGCAGCGCCTGGCCAACTCAGAATAACCAGGGAAAAAACCATCACACCAATACCGCTTTCGCCTGGCCTGATACCAAAGCTTACCTTCAAGAGAATCATGAACAGAAGAAACGGCAGTGCAATCACAAAATCAGCAAAGCGCATCATGATATTATCAGTTTGTCCTCCAATATAAGCTGCCAGAGCACCATACAAGGAGCCTACAGCCACAAAAAGCAAGGACGCAATTAAAGCAATGATGAGTGAAGTTCTTCCGCCTTCCATCAATCTTGCCATCATATCCCTGCCTAAATAATCTGTTCCCATAGGGTGAGAGGATAACTCTACACGTAACACGCCTTCATGCTCACTCACTTTTTTCCACTTGCCTGCCTGTAAATGTTTTTCTGCATCTTTTTTTGAAACCGCAATCTCCAGACCTGTTTCAATTGTTTCATAAGCAAGCAGCTTGCCTTCCCCATCTCTTGCAAGCACCGTATAAAAGTAAGTTTGAGGCTCAAGGTTTAATCGGTCTTCATAAAAATTTTCTTCTTTTGATGTTTCTGCCAAGGGCAAACCAAAATCATTTTCACCCGAAGGTTGATATTCATGTCGATAGATTTCGTAATAATCAGCCTCTGGATTGATTGGCCAACGTAATTTTACTGATGAAGTATGTGCCGGGCTCAGGATACTTAAATGCTTTATACCCTGATCTCCAAAAAGATTTTCTGGCTGCCATGAAATAAAGGTATCTACCACAATTGCCTGTTTGTTCATGGAAGGCGCTTGAGATAATTGATTCAAGTCCTGGCGCGCAGGATCGACACGCCAAAGCAATGGTCCAAACAAGGAAAATGAAACCAAGCTGACGATAAAGATTAGCGAGAGCATGGCTCTTGGATTAGCACGAAGTTTTTTCCACGACCCTTGCCAGTAATCCAGTGACTCGTTTTGATTAATAACACTTTCCTTCACCTGTTTTAATGGCAAGAAGTCTTCACTGGAAAATGTATTTATTGAATCCGCGCTTTGCATTACTCACCTCAACTCATACGGATTCTTGGATCAACAAAACCATAGAGAATGTCGACAAGCAAGACCATTAACACCAGATAGCTCCCGTAAAAAACCGTGGTGCCCATGATCAGTGTGTAATCCAGTTGATGTACTGCTTCGACGAAATATTTTCCTAAGCCAGGAATAGCAAAAATGGATTCCACTACAAAGCCACCTGTGGTGATGGCAGCAATGGCAGGGCCCAGCACCGTGACAAGCGGAAGCACTGCGTTTCTCAAACGATGCCGAAAAAAGATTCTCGATTCCGATAAGCCTTTTGCTTTTGCTGTTTTTATATAAGGTGCATTTTCAATTTCAAGCAAGCTGCTACGCATTAATCGAGTGAGGTAAGCCAGCGTTCCCAAACCAAGAATAAGTGAAGGTGCCAACATGTGCTGCACACTGCCCCATCCTGCAATGGGAAGTAGCTTGATGTCGAAATAGAGATTCAAATTCACCAAGGCTAACTGGAACAGCGCCGCAAAAACAAAACTGGGCACAGAAATGGTAATCACAACCAAAGCGATTAGCAGATAATCTGGCCAGCGATTTTTATAGTGAGCGGCTAAGGCACCAAACAACACACCGCCAACACCTGCAAAAAAAATCGCTAGAAAACCTAGCGCCGCTGACACAGGAAAGTGTGCCTTGATAATATCATTCACACTTCTGTTTTTCTGGGTAAAGGAAATGCCGAAATCGCCTTTCGCCATATTCGTAAGGAAAATCAGGTATTGTTGATATAAGGGTTTGTCGAGGCCATAACGCGCTTCCAGGTTTTTCCTGATTTCTGCGCTGGTGGCTTTTTCATCATTCAAGGGGTTTCCCGGCACATTATGCATGGCAAAGAATGTTGCCGTAGCAATAAACCACACGGTAAAGAGTCCATAAAGGCAGCGTTTCAGGATAAAAATTTTCATCACTTAATCCTCCGTCGCCTCTAACCACGCATAACGGAAACTGGGGTCGCCCCCGAAAATCCTGCGCGTTACATTTTTTATACCCGGGTTCTCGACATAAACAACACCTCGTTCAAATTGTGGAATGATAACCACATCGTCGATAAGGATGTTTTGCATTTCAGAAAAGGCATGCATACGAATTTTTTGATCGGTATTGTTCATGGCAATCTGTACCCAATGATCGTACGTTTCATTGTGATAGCGCCCATGATTGTTTTCATTTCTTGAATAAAACAAATCGGCAAAGGTTGATGGGTCATTGTAATCAGGCCCCCAACCCGCCAGAACAATATCAAAATCTCCCGAAGACATCTTTGCCAAACGTTGCTTGAAGATCTGTTTATCAATCCTGATTTCCAAACCGAGGGTTTCCTTGAATAAGGCCTGCAAGTATTCCGCTTCCTTGCTTGCTAGAGGACTATCACCCGTGAGCAGCACAATCGCAGGAAGCTCTTTTAAATTTAGTTCTTTTTTCAGCAACGCTAATTCTTTTTGTGCTGCCTGAATGTTTACTGGAATTTTTTTGGCAGGATGCTCTTTAAAAAACTTTTCTTTTTCCCCATCAAGCCAGGATGGAAATAAACTATAAGCAGGTTTATTGCCCGGTAAACCAATAACCTTATAAACCAGCTCTTCTGCTGAAAACACCTGTTGTAATGCTTTTCTTAAATGTATATTTGAACTGATTCGTTCTTCTCGATGATTAAACTCAAGGTAGAACACTGCTCCCAAGTTGAATTTTTTTATCTGCATTCTTTCCTGCAGTGCCATCTTGATGGTATCGGCATCAAGGCCTGTTGAAATTATTTCCTCATTTCTGAATAGGTTAAAAATAACCGTGGGATCTGAAGAAATGTAAGGAATATTAATTTCATTTATCTGAATATTATCAGCATTCCAGAAATTTTTATTTTTACTCAAATGCAAGGATGCGCCGTGTGTCCACTCATCAAGCACGTAGGGCCCGTTAAAAATCATGTTATTGACATCTGCAAAGTAACGCTCAGTGTTTTTTAAATAAAAATCCTTTCTTACAGGATAGTAAGTAGCAAAAGTTGTAAGGTTTAAAAAGTAAGCGCAGGGTCTTTCAAATCTTACTTCAAGGGTAAAGTCGTCAAGGGCTTTCACACCTAGCTGTTCTGGCTTGAGCTTTCCTTCAATGATACGTTCTGCATTTTTAATGGGCGCGAGAATAAACGCATAGCGTGATGCTGTGCGTGGATTCACCACCGTTTGCCATGCAAACACAAAGTCGTGGGCTGTGACAGGCTCACCATCAGACCAGCGCGCATTTTTTCGTAAATAAAATCGCGCGTCCTGCTCATCCATTTCCCATCGCTCTGCAATGCCTGGAATAAGGTGATTCTGCTCGTCATAGGCAAGCAAGCCTTCCATTACATGTTCAATAATGAAAAAACTTACCTGGTCGGTAGCTCGCAAATAATTCAGGTCGGGCGGTTCTGCCCCTAAGGCTATCTGTATTTTCTTTTGCTCAAAATCTATGGCGTCTGAAAAGGCAGCATTGCACCAGCAGCACAGTAGAAATAACAAATAGACTTGAGCTTTTCTTAAGCCGCTAAACGGTTTGGACATTCGCAATAAGCTGGTGTAAAAAGTCATTATTCATCGGATATCAGGCGCTAGTGAGCACTATAGCATGCAGAGCTGAACTGGCCGAAACTTACAAGAATAATAAATACATTTCATATGACTGATATTAAAGATCTGGAGCTCATCCTCCTGTCTCACACACCCTTGGTTGTTATTGAAACCTTTGAAGAAAAACGTGCTTTGGACATGCTCGCAAAGGTTGCGGTCAAACGTTACCAGAATCTTTATACCTGGTCCGTAACATCGGGCTTAAGGGATTCCATTACCTTCACCGGTAATGAAGTCGCTGAGTTCTCAGAGCCTGATGCCATGTTGCATCATGTCAAGGCTGGGCAATGTAACGGCATCATTGTGCTTTGCGATTTTCACCCCTATCTGTCTGAGGCAAAAATCCAACGACTCATCAAAGACATCGCCTTTGATTATGACCGCCTTAAGTGCACGTTGGTGCTGGTATCCCATCAACTTGATTTGCCCGTTGACCTGAATCGGCTTGCGGCACGTTTTAATTTTGCCTTGCCTGACGAAGCCCAGATTCACAACCTGGTGCTTGAAGAAGCCCGTGAATGGGCCAAACAGAACAAAGGTGTGCGTGTGCAAACCGATAGCAATACGCTAAACGCTTTAGTCAAAAATCTTAAGGGGCTTTCTTTGAGTGATGCCAAGCGTTTGGTGCGTGGTGCTATTGTGGATGATGGTGCTATTAGCGAATACAACATCAAGGAAATTTCCAAAGCCAAATTCCAGTTACTTAATATGGATGGCATTCTGAGTTACGAGTATGACACTGCACAGTTTTCTGAAGTGGGTGGTCTTGGCAATCTCAAACGCTGGTTAAATGAACGAAAAGCCGCTTTCATTGAGCCTTCCTCAAAAGTTGACAGCCCGAAAGGCATCCTCTTGTTAGGTGTGCAGGGTGGAGGAAAAAGCCTCGCCGCAAAAGCTGTTGCCGGTATGTGGAAGCTACCCTTGTTAAGACTTGATATGGGTGCGCTCTATAATAAATACGTTGGCGAAACCGAAAGAAACCTGAGAGAAACCTTAAAGCTTGCTGACCATATTTCACCCTGTGTCTTATGGGTGGATGAAATTGAAAAAGGCATCGGTCAAAGCAGTTCCGATAACGGCACATCCATGCGTGTACTTGCCAGCTTGCTCACCTGGATGGCAGAACGTAAAAGCCAGGTTTTTATTGTTGCCACGGCTAATGACATTAAAGCACTGCCAACAGAATTCATGAGAAAAGGAAGACTGGATGAAATATTTTTTGTGGATTTACCTGAGCAGGCCGAGCGCGAAACCATAACCCTGATTCATCTGGAAAAACGAAATATTCCTCTTGATAAAGTTGATGTGTCCATGATTGCTAAAACCACCGAAGGTTTTACAGGCGCAGAAATTGAACAGGCTATCGTTTCAACCATTTATCGATCGACTGTCGGAAAACAGAATATCAGCACATTGCTTTTGCTTGAAGAAATCAAGAAAACCAGACCGATTTCGGTGTTACGTGCTGAAGAACTTTACGCGCTGAGGGTTTGGGCAAGGGAACGCGCTGTTAGCGCACATTAATTATTTTGACTTTAAACCCATCAAGTAGCTTTTTCTCAATAGCTCATTTAGTATTGCCTTAACAGGTTCTTGTGAATCTGCAACAGTTCACTTATTACAATTACTATAATAGATAAAACCTAGGGGATACTTATGAAAAAACTCGGTCTTTTAATAGCTGCTGCAGCGCTTGGTGCAGCAAGCATGGCTGCTCAAGCAGATACAGCGTGGTCTGTTCAATATTCAATGTACGGTGCCGACGGTACGGACCTGGATGCTGTTGAAGCGTCTTATCGAACCTCTGAGCTCCTTGATATTGACAATGTTTCTCTTGAAGCCTTTTTTGGTCTCGGTATTGGGGACGATAATGGCGTTGAACTTGATAACACCTTGGGTGTTGAGGGCTATTATACCTATGAGCTGAATGATGGTTTCAGTGTAGAAGGTATTCTGGGTTATGCGCGTTATAAAGTTTCCTATGATCTTGGTATTTTAGGAAGTGGTTCTGACTCTGATTCAGATCTTATTATTGGTATTGCTGGCACCTATGAACTTGGCTCTGGCACCGCTTTTCTTGAGTGGCGAGATATAGGTGATATAGACGGTATCGATATTGGTTACAGAATGCCTTTGAACTAAGTTTAAACAAATCTAAAAAAAGGGCGCTTCATGCGCCCTTTTTATTTGCTGTCTTTTTTCTTTTAAATTTTAGTTTACTTTATTAATTCCATTCTTCACCCCCTTGGCAAGCTGCTGCATAAGGCGCATCACGATCATCAAAATGACAGTTTTTCCCCACAGGATTAAACCAGAACACGCCATCGCCTTTCGCTTCACTTCCCGAAACAGCTTTCGCCTGTAACAGATAATTCAAACCAGGATCATCAACGTTCACTTGCAAACTAAACAAGGCTTTACTTTCACCTGCCGGTGAGCTAGCAGAATAAATCGTTTCTGCTTTTGCTCCGCTATAGGTGGATTTATTCTGACGATAAATTTCTAGCTGGTTTGCCAACATAAGCAAATCACTTTTTACTTCATTGGCTCGCGCTTTTTTAAAATGCGCCTGATAAGAAGGAATAGCCACTGTAGAAAGCAGCGCAATGATTGCCATGCTAATTAATAACTCAATAAGGCTAAACCCTTTCTCTGGGTTTAAAACATGTTGATATTTTTCTGAATTTTTTTTAAATCGTGCATAACGATTTTTGCATTCTAGCTTCATAACAAATCCTTTTTAATTGATGTCTCCCTGACACAAACAGATTATGCGCACCTTCAAGCCTGTCGGCAAAACAAAATTTTACATAAGCATTTTTATAAAAATAAAAACCAAAAAAAGGGCGCACAAGGCGCCCTACTCTTTCATTGGGGGTTGGGGTTAATCGATAATTTCTGTCCAGAAAACCCTGAAGCGTTCGTATAGCGATGATTCGGGTGCCTTACGACAGTTGGTTCCGCTACAAACCACCTCTTCAATTCGATTGCCGCCAGTGCCATCATCTAACTGTACGACAATACCGGTTGGTGATGGTGGGTAACCGCCACCAGGAGAGATTTCATAACGCTCGCCATCTTCATTTGCGCCACCAAGGTTTTCTGTATATACCGCATACAATCTTGCTATACCGAGGTCAGCAGCACAGGTACCGGGGCCTGCCGATGCAGCCGGCTGGTTGGTGTTAAACATACTGATGCCTGCCAAGGTAACGGCTTTTGAAATGATTTTTTCACCATCCAGAAGCTTGAGATAACCACCAAGTGCCGTAGGATCGATTGTGGAAGTGCTGGTCGCATCATCCATGTCACTTAGCTTGATAACCGTTGATGGCAAGCCATTAATGGCTCGATCCTTAATCACAAACAGCA
>JBECKS010000175.1:0-4534 GCA_040235395.1 Pseudomonadales bacterium
GCTGTACATGATGCAGAAACCTTTAGTGCGATAACTGAGAAAGCGAAAGCCGCTCTTGCCGCCTAAACATTGCATGAGTTGCTAATGAAAATTGGCAACTGTAAAAGAAATTAGGTAAACCTTGGAAAAGGGAAAGAGTCTTCGCTCTTTCCCTTTTTTATTTTTATCCCTTAAAAAGTTGAAACACAGGAGTGATACCTTGGACAACTTGCAAGCCATACAGGAAGAAGCACTTGAAAAAATCAAGAGTGCGACTGATATCAAGTCACTTGAAGAAGTGCGTGTCGATTTTCTTGGCAAGAAAGGTCGACTTACGGCTTTATTGAAATCTCTTGGTTCACTTTCTGAAGAAGAAAGACCTAAAGCAGGTGCAGAAATAAATAAAGCAAAACAAGTTGTTCAAACTACTCTTGAAGAAAAAAAGCAGCAAATGCTTGATGAAGAGCAAAGCCAGAAGCTAGCTAAAGATAAAATTGATGTTACCTTGCCGGGAAGAGTTCGTGGTCATGGAAGCTTGCACCCAGTTACGCAGACCATGCAACGTATTGAAGCCTTTTTTAATACCCTTGGTTTCGATGCAGTAGAAGGGCCTGAAATTGAAGATGATTATCATAATTTCGAAGCATTAAATATTCCTTCGCATCATCCAGCGCGTGCCATGCACGATACTTTTTATTTTGATGCAAATACCTTATTGAGAACTCATACCTCTTCAGTGCAGATTCGTGTGATGGAAAATGGTAAAGCGCCATTTCGAATTATTTGCCCAGGAAGAGTGTATCGTTGTGATTCCGATTTAACCCACACGCCAATGTTTCATCAGGTGGAAGGTCTTCTGGTTGATGAGGGTGTCACTTTTGCTCACTTAAAAGGCCTGATTGAAGATTTCCTTCGTGCATTTTTTGAAAAAGAAGATTTAGCGATACGTTTTCGTCCATCTTATTTTCCATTTACTGAACCTTCTGCAGAAGTAGATATTCAGTGCGTGATGTGTGGAGGTGATGGCTGTCGCGTTTGCGGTCATTCAGGTTGGATTGAAGTTCTGGGTTGCGGCATGGTGCATCCAAAGGTTTTCGAATCAACTGGCATTGATTCAGAAAAATACACGGGCTTTGCTTTTGGTTTTGGAGCCGATCGATTAAGTATGTTGCGATATCACATCAATGATTTGCGAATCATGTTTGAGAATGATGTGAAGTTCCTCAGTCAATTCTAATTAAAATAAAGTGTGATAAATCATGTTATTCAGTGAAAGTTGGTTAAGAGAGTTTGTAAATCCTGATATTAGCAGTGATGAGTTAATGAAGCAGTTAACCATGGCTGGTCTGGAGATTGATGGCTTTGAAGCAGCAGCAAATCAGTTTAATAATGTTGTTGTTGGTGAAGTGTTATCCGTTGAGAAGCACCCTGACGCAGATAAACTTTCTGTGTGTCAGGTTAAGGTAAGTGATTCAGAGACCCTGCAGATAGTTTGTGGTGCATCCAATGTGCGTGCTGGAATGAAAGCACCTGTTGCCATGATTGGTGCAAAACTCTCGGAAGATTTCGTAATCAAGAAATCAAAACTTCGTGGTGTTGAATCTAACGGCATGTTATGCGCTGAAGAAGAACTTGGTTTGGCTGAATCATCATCAGGTTTAATGGAACTGCCAAGTGATGCGCCAATTGGTGAGGATATTCGTGCTTACCTCAAACTTGATGATGCAATTATTGAGGTGGATTTAACACCAAACCGTGGCGACTGTTTAAGTATTATTGGTTTAGCTCGCGATCTTGCTGCCTTGAATAACATGTCTCTTTCTTTGAAAACACCAGAAAAAAATGGTGAAAGCATCAAAGATAAGTTAACAGTTGAATTGCAAGCTCCAGAAGCTTGCCCGCGTTATGTAGGTCGTGTGGTTAAGAATATTAATCCTTCAGCAGAGACACCACTCTGGTTAAAAGAAAAATTAAGACGTGGTGGTATTCGAAGTATTGACCCCGTTGTTGATGTTACGAACTTGATTTTGCTTGAAATGGGTCAGCCCATGCATGCCTTTGATTTCGATAAATTAGTAGGCGGTATTCAGGTTCGCATGGCCTTGCCTTCAGAAAAGCTAAAGCTTCTCGATGGCAGTGAAATTGAATTAAGAAATGATAGTCTTGTCATTGCTGATCAAGAGAAGGCGCTTGCTTTGGCTGGCATCATGGGCGGTCTTGAAAGCAGTGTTACTGATTCAACGAAAGATATTTTTCTTGAAAGTGCTTTTTTTGCGCCGCTGGCACTTGCTGGTAAGGCACGTTCCTATGGTTTACATACCGATTCATCACATCGTTTTGAACGTGGTGTTGATTTCAACTTGCAGCAAACAGCCATGGAAAGAGCAACTAGCTTGTTGCTTGAAATTGTTGGAGGTGAAGTGGGTCCTTTGTGTGAAGCAGTTGATGAATCAACATTACCTGCTACAAAAAAAATCAAACTGAGAAAAAATCGTTTGAATCAAATGCTTGCAATGAAAGTTGATGACAAGATTGTTGAAAATATTTTCAATAATCTTGGTTTAACAGTTAATCAAACAGATGAGGCTTGGGATGTGGCAGTGCCATCCCATCGTTTTGACTTGTCTATTGAAGTTGATTTGATTGAAGAGGTGGCAAGGGTTTACGGATACAATAAATTACCTGCGGCGTCTTTAAACTTCGATCAGAAGCTTGCTCCAAAAACAGAAACTCGCATTCCTAAAGCACGTTTTCTGGCAAAACTTTGTGATCTGGGTTACCAGGAAAGCATCTGTTATTCCTTTATTGATGCAGACAGTCATCGCCTGTTTTCACCAAATGCTGAGCAAATTACCTTGGCGAATCCTATTTCGTCAGAATTATCTGTCATGAGAAGTACTCTGTGGGCAGGTTTGGTAAAGGCTGCGGTGTTTAACCAAAATCGTCAGCAGCATGCTTTGAGGCTGTTTGAGCACGGTCTTGTGTTCAACAAAGAGAATGGTGAGATTACTCAAAAACCAAGAATTGCGGGCCTGATAACGCCCAAAGCATTGCCATTGAGCTGGGATGGCAGCCATAAAGATCTCGATTTCTATGATATGAAGGCCGATGTAGAAGCTCTTTTGGACATGTCTGGTGAAGAATATCGCTTTGAAGCTAGCAGTCATCCTGCACTACATCCGGGTCAAAGTGCTCAAATTCTGAAGAATGGGGTAGAAATTGGCTTCTTAGGAGCTATTCATCCACAAGTGGCGAAAGCAATGGACCTTGATAAGGGCTGTTTTCTCTTTGAACTTGACCTGTCAGAGCTTAAAAAGAAGGCTTTACCTACTTACAAAGGGGTTTCCAGATTCCCAGCGACTACTCGAGACCTTGCTATTGTTGTTGATCAGCAGATAACCGCTCAGAGCCTTTTAGATACCGCTCATCAACTGAAAAGCGAGATATTGAAGGAAATCAGCATTTTTGACCTCTACCAGGGACCAAATTTAGGGGAAGAGAAGAAGAGTATCGCTATCACTTTACGCTTCCAACATGATGAAAGAACGCTCGAGGAGCTTGAAGTTACTGATTTTGTTGATAAAATGATGAAAAAACTAGAACAAAGCTTTGACGCAAAGTTGAGGGATTAAGGGAACAATGAGCGCGCTCACCAAGGCTGACTTGGCAGAAAAATTGTTTGAAGAGCTCGGATTGAATAAACGCGAAGCCAAAGAAATGGTTGAAGTGTTTTTCGAAGAGATCAAGATTGCCCTCGAAAATAATTATCAGGTGAAGTTATCCGGTTTCGGAAATTTCGATTTAAGAGATAAAAAAGAAAGACCAGGAAGAAATCCAAAAACCGGAGAAGAAATCCCCATTTCTGCACGTAGAGTGGTAACATTTCGTCCAGGTCAAAAACTGAAGGCTAGAGTAGAAGAATATGCTGGAACCGAGCAATAACGCCGAATTACCTCCCATCCCCGGGAAGCGTTACTTCACCATTGGAGAGGTGAGTGAACTGTGCATGGTAAAACCCCATGTGCTTCGTTATTGGGAGCAGGAATTTCCACAGCTCAAACCAGTAAAACGTAGAGGCAATCGTCGCTACTATCAAAGGCAAGATGTCATCATGATTCGCCAAATCAGAAGCCTGCTTTATGAGCAAGGTTATACGATTGGTGGTGCACGTCAGCAAATGACGAGTGAAGCGGGTGATGAAACTGAAGTGCCAAGTTCCTTACTTGTTAAAGAAGTGATTAGCGAGTTGGAACAAGTTGTTCAAATCCTTAGCTAATTCTTTTTCCTTTCTAATTTTGAATTTTTAAAAACTTAGGGCGTAGCGCCATTCTTTTGTGGAAGGTGTAGCGCACCACTTCCAAAAAAAAGCATCTTTGTTATGATGCCCATCCAAAATTCGGGGCGTAGCGCAGCTTGGTAGCGCACCACACTGGGGGTGTGGTGGTCGCAGGTTCAAATCCTGCCGTCCCGACCAACTCTTCGAGTTGCTCGCTCCTTAGGATTCCCGGCCACCAATCGTAGATTGGCGGCGTTCGCAAAGGCGAAAGCTGTCGCT
>JBECKS010000202.1:0-17529 GCA_040235395.1 Pseudomonadales bacterium
CACAAGGCTTATCGGATTCAAGGGCATCTCATAAAAACGAAACTGATAAAGCCCATGCATCAATGCGCCCAGAAAGAGAAAATGCAGTACCACTTCCACGCCTTGATAGGAAAAACCTAAACCAAAATTGCTGAGTATCTCTTTTAGTTTGAAAATTTCCTTCCTGTCTCTCAAGACGTACATTTCCACCAATAGCGCACCTAAAAACAGAGGCGTTGCAAAGCCCAGAATCAACTCCTTCCAGTCAAAGCGATAACCCATTTCATTGATGTAGTTAAGAATGAGTTCAAGGTATTCATTCATCATAAAAGTTGCACCTTGGTGTAGGAAAAAGTGAGTTTAACTCAATACCCTTAGTTATTTTAAGGACTTTAGGCTGTTCAGATTTCACATCAGGAATGGTAACATTCACACGGACAACAAGGGCAGCAAAGTCTTGCATAGCTGCATCATTCAATTACATCAACTTCATATACATCTAATGGCTTAGGGGAAAATTATGGATACTTCGGTATTAAGTGGACTTATAGAATATTTATTTCGCTGGGGACATTTTCTGTTCGGTATCACCTGGATTGGCATGCTCTACTACTTCAACTTCGTGCAAGGTGAATATTTCAAGGAAGCTGAACCTAGTGCAAAAGGCGATGCGGTTAAAAAACTGGCTCCTCGCGCACTTTGGTGGTTCCGTTGGGGTGCAATGGGCACCTTTTTAACAGGTCTGGCGCTTTACGGCTCCATAATGGGCCGCGCAAACATTTACATTTACGCAGGCATGCTCATGGGAACACTAATGTTCCTGAATGTCTGGTTGATTATCTGGCCTGCCCAGAAAATCGTATGCGGTATCGTTGAAGGTGACGCCGCGACAGCTGGCCCAAAAGCTTTGCTGGCATCACGTACCAACACGCTTTTCTCTGGTCCGATGCTGTTTTTCATGGGTGCTTCAACTCACTTAGGTGGAGCAGCTGCCATGCCAATGAGCGCAGGAAGCCCTTCCATTATCGCTCTTGTTGGCGTATTTGGCCTGATTATAGCGCTTGAGCTTAATGCCATTGTTGGAAAACTTGGTCCAATGACTTCGGTGAAAGGCGTTATTCATTGTAGCCTTGCGCTGGCAGCAATCATGCTTGGATTGACCATGTTCTAATTCTGAGAACGACTGAAAAAGCCAGGCATGTCCTGGCTTTTTTATGTCTGGAAGAAAATCTAATCAGAAGATCATCATGAACAACGATAATAAAACCAATGAAAGCTCAGGCGACGTGATTGATTTCAACAAACAGAAGTCTGTGCATGTTCATGAACGCAAGGAAAGAAAATTAAAGGAAATGCAGGAGGCCTTCAAAAAAGCCCTTCCCTTAAAAAAAACCAGAACAAAGAAAAAGAAAAGCAAAAAGAAAAAATAAGCTCAGAGTTTAATATCCTCTACCCGATATCTTCATAAACCTGAGCAAGCGTGAATCTTTTGCCGGCATCATCTGCAAGCGTTTTTTATTCAACGAAAGTTTATTGCCATCAAAACAGGCAAGCCATTCCTGTCTTGTTTTCACACATTCGCCATCACCATGAATTTCCGCATCTTCATCAAATAAATATTCCACTTGCGAAAAGGTATTGCCTACACGCATACCATTCACAAGTTTGAAATTAGGATCACTACTTTGAATAAAACGCACAAAAACAGAACGCTGTCTGAAAGCATTGTGCGGTATGGTACTGCAGTCATCAAAACCGTAAGCTGAATCACAATTAACCGCCAGGTAATAACTCACACCGTTCAATTTTGATTTATAAGCAGGATGTGCAAAGCTTTTAAATAAATAAGGAATCAAACGAATATTTGGCGCCCTTCCCGGAATAATTTCTTCATTCAATTCTGGAAGACGATTCAGTTTCAAATCAGGTACCCATTCACTCACCACTAGCAAATCATTGTAGGTGCGGGGTTTGATTAACGGTTTATATTTTTCAAGAATAGCCTTTTGCTTCTGCAACTCCAGCGCATCTTGTTGAAGCTTCTGCTGTCTTATCGCTTCATCATCCTGTTCTGGTATTTCTTCTTGCTCTTTTTTTACTGTCTTTTTTTCTTCCTTTTCAACAGGTTCAACTGAAGCATCAACTTGAATAGCTTCTGAGTCTTCACTAAAACGCTGTCGGTATTTGGTTTTTGCTTCAATAGGTGAAACCTGAAACAAAAAAAATACAGCGCATAGAGCGACACTGAACACAAGGTACTGAGATACTATTTTCTGTATGCCTTTCATGCGACACCTTCCAGTTCTATTAGTGGCATTGGGCAATCAATCAGTGCAGCAACTACTCTCAACAATTCATACTGATCAATGCCAACATCACCATCTGCCTGAATACACAAAGCGCAAGCTTTCAACAATCTGGGTTTTACCAAGGGGAATAAGTGCGAAAAATGAAGCATTGCCTTATTCAGATCTGATAGCTGTAATTGCGCTTGCGGAACAATCACTGTACTACCAAGATCAAGCATCTCAAAACCCATATTGAATACATCCTGATACGATTGCTGATTATCAGGATTCCCTGCATAAGTAATGTAAGACAAAAGAATGCGACATTCATTCCTTAATTTTGAAAGGCTTCGATATTTTGGATGCTTTACTTTCACCTTATGAAAACTACTTTTTAAATAATGAATGAGCAAACTGTGTAAAAGCCATTCAAACAAAGTGATTTCATTGTCGGCCTTAACCAACACGACCACATTGGAAACAAAACGGTCGTATTCATCTTTAGTCATTTCTTTTAAAGCAGGCATGCTTAACTCAATCAGGTTGATTCTCTCCTGATGAGGGCTTGCTGACACTTGTGATTCAAGAGAACGCATATGCATCAGGATATCGGCATTTTCATGTTTCTCAAGATGCTCAAGTTGCTGCTTGCGACATTGGCTACCTTGATCAAGCAATAACAGATAAATGAAAGCCTTGGCTGATTGTGTTTCGTGAAGACTGCTTCGTAAGGCCTGATCCAGTGTCTGTAAATAACTACCTGCTTGTTGATAGCTGGAAATATCTGGCTGACCAACATTTTCAATGGTGCTCGCTAGATTTTTAATACCCGCACCAGCAATCTTATGCTGGCTCGCTGGTGATTCATTGGAAAATCCCGAAACAGCTCCTTGAGTTGGAGCTGAACGAAGCTGATTCTGTTCAGGCGCCGTACGAATAAACTTCCCATCCCACCTTGGCTGAATGCGACGAATACGCTCTTCTAAAGGAGGGTGTGTTGCCATGAATGAGGAAAAACCCACATTCAGATGATTGATGGCATTTCCAAAAAACAGGTGGCTCATTTCCTTGGCATGAGAAGCCAACATATACGAACCATATAAGGAACCACCAATTTTTTTCAAAGCGCCTGCAATGCCTTCAGGGTTTCTTGTGAACTGAACGGCACTGGCATCAGCTAGAAATTCACGCTGTCTGCTTACTGCTGCTTTAATTAGATTTCCAAAAAAAGTTCCCAAAGCTCCAAGAATCACTAGCGCCAAACCAAGAATCATCAATGCCGTACTAAAATCCCGACTAGAACTATTTCTATATCTTCTACCGTTTCCTAAACCTCTAATAAAAAACCAACCGGTGTTGCCAATAAAAAGAATGCCTGACAACACGGCAATCAAATTAATATTTAAACGCATATCACCATTAAAGATATGACTGAACTCATGAGCGACCACACCCTGAAGTTCATCTCGATTAAGACTGTCAATCGCGCCTTGTGAAATTCCAATCACCGCATCGCCTGTTTCAAAGCCAGCAGCAAAAGCATTGATACCCTTTTCTGGCAAGAGATACACAGGCGGCACGGCAATCCCTGAAGCAATGGACATTTCCTCAACCACATTCAGAATGATTCGTTCATGCAAGTTGGTGGTATCAAGAGCAATTTTTTTTCCGCCTAACCTTTCAGCAATGACTTTTCCACCCCCGGATAACTCGCTTCGATTAAGTAAAATCACAAAACCAATCACACCAACAACAGCAAGACTCACCCATGCCACAACATGAAGATCAAGATAATTCAGAAGAAAATACAGTAAATCAGTCTGCTGCCAATTTTGATTTATTTGTGCCTGTTGATGCATTTCATTTGAAATTATTGAAGCATCAAAAACCCACAAGGCAAAAATCAAAACAACATTCGTGACAGCAACAATAGAAAGTACCGCTAGCGAAAAGAGCAATACCAGAAGACGTGTACTTTTTCGTGCCGCATCCTGATGCTCAAAAAAGTTCACGCCTGATCACTCACAAAGTGAAGTACTAGAAATTGACTTTAGGAGCTGCTTGGATGTGTTTGCGGTCGTCAAACTGTAAAAGCGTGGCATCTTTTACATGACCGAAGAAGCCGGCAAAAAATACCGGTGGAAAGGTTTGCTTGTAGGTATTGTATTCTGTCACCGAATCATTAAAGGACTGTCGAGCAAAGGCGACCTTGTTTTCTGTTGATTTCAGCTCTTCACTTAACTGCGCCATATTCTCATTCGCCTTCAAGTCAGGATAGGCCTCCATTACTACATTAAATCGCGCGAGTGCATTTCCTAATGCGTTTTCTGCACCTTGAAGTCTCTTGATAGCATGCGCATCACTGGGGTCCTTCGATGCCGCTGACAAATCATTCATGGCTTCATTACGTGCATTAATTACGGATTCGAGAGTTTCTTTTTCATGCTTGAGATAGGCTTTTGCTGTATCAACCAGATTAGGAATCAGGTCATAACGACGCTTAAGCTGAACATCTATCTGTGCAAAGGCATTTTCATAACGATTTTTCAAACTCACCAGACGATTGTAAATGGAAACGATATACACAATCGAAGCGCCAACCACTAACAAGAAAATAAAGCCTGACATAACACTATCCTTCCATTTTTACTCAGAGGTTAATAGACAGAATGCACAATATTACGCTGTGATAATGGCGATTGCCCTTAAAAAAAGCAAGTTTACTTCTTTTGTTCAGACGTTGATTTTGAAGCTGAAACACTGAGGTAAAGAAAATAGCATAAGGCTGCCATCAATAAGGCACCGACACCATTATGCGCAGTCGCCACGGCAATGGGTAAACTGAAAACCACATTGCTAACACCCAAAGAAACTTGCACAAAAAGCAACAAAGCAAGAACAAGCAAAGCCTTGCGTGTATGGATGCTTTTAGTCGACTTGAATGACAGGAACAAAAATAAAATCACCAACGCGCTTGCCGCAATGGCAAAGAGTCGATGGGCCACATGAACGGCGACACGACCACCATGCTCCATTTGTCCAAATTCGTAATCAATCATGTGGTGATACGGCGCTGAAATCGCTTCAACAATATCAACCCGATCAAGCCAACCTGATTCACAGACAGGAAATTGGGTGCAAACAAGGGCTGCATAATTCGAACTCATCCAGCCGCCTAAACCAATCTGTATCACAACAGCCAGTAAACTCAGCGCCAGCAGGCTTCGGTAACGAGCTAATACTGGATCATGATCAACCGGAGTGAATTCATAAACCCTGAGGAAAAGCACACTCAACATGGAGAAAATCAGGAAACCGCCGTAAAGGTGCGCAAGCACTACCGGAGGATAGAGGCTCATGGTCACAGTCCACATGCCTAGCGCTCCCTGAAAGCAGACCAGAAAAAATAGCACCCAAGGCAACTTGCCCCAAACGTCAGATATACCTTTATCCTTCTTCCTGATTAAGAAGCTGGTAAACGCCATCAACATAATCAGGCTACCCAGAGTGGAGGCAAAATATCGGTGTACCATCTCTGGCCAGGTCTTATGTGCTTCCCTCAACGCCCCCGGTGTTTCTTCATTGATACTGTTTACATGGTCCATGGCATCCCTGAAATCAATAAAACCGTAGCAGCCTGGCCAGTCTGGGCAGCCCAGACCTGAATCACTCAGACGAGTAAAGGCACCCAAGGGGATAACAATCATGGAAATCAGAAGAGCCAGCAATAACAGGGTTTTCAGGAAAACATTCATAGTCGGGAGCCTCAGCGTATTGGCGGGGCAAGCCTACTCCCCGCCTCCAGGAGGGTCAAGTTAAGCACGGTTGGCTGCCAGAACATTGAGAGCAAGTGCCATATCAGGTAAAGTCCGCATCCCTTGCTTCCCTGCGTCAACAAACTTCCTTACGCCATGAGTGACTCACGCCCTTTCCACTTCAAGTGGCCCAATACACTCCTGATGATCATCGTTGTGATGGTGTCTCTGTCGCTATCATTCTGGCAATACCATCGTGTTCTGGAAAAGCAGCAACTTGCAGCAGATTATCAACGCATGCTGAAAGGTGAACCTCGCCCACTTAATTCACTTGCCCCAGAAGAGTACGCTCAACTTTCACAGCAGGCTTGGCAACGGGTCAGCGCTAATGGGGAATTCCTGGAAGACTTTGCTTTCTTTCTGGATAGCCAGGTGTATCACGGTCGCCCTGGATATCATTACCTTGTGCCTCTAGCCTTATCAGGTTCTCAGGAAGTTATTCTGGTCAATCTTGGCTGGCTCGCTGCGGGCGCTAATCGCCAGCAGATTCCTGCTTTTCCTGAAATCAATGTTACGCAACCTGTTATTGGTCAACTTTCATCACCCAGAACAGTAACACCGGGATTTGTTGAACAGGATAATAATGACGCCGTTCACTTATTCATTAATTTGTCCAAACTGGCAGAAAAACTGGAGCGCCCTATCGCCCCGATGATTATCCTTCTTGATGAAGAAGCTCAAGGCGGCTTACCCAGATCTTGGCCCGCATTTGATGCAAAAGTTGGCATGCATGAATTCTATGTAGCGCATTGGTTATTTGTCGCAGCATTTGCCATCCTGCTTTACATCTATTTTGGTTTTAAAACTCCTAAAACAAACACATAAAAGGCATGTTGGAATGACTGAACAGACACCGAAAACCATTTCAAACACCAAAGCGACTCTCGTGGTCGGGCTCATGTTCGCCATGTTTCTGGTTCCCTATTTCTATGTCATCTATATCTACAACACTGGCGAAATTCCAACGACCAAAACCAACGAGAAAGGCACATTCTTCAAACCCTTTATCAAGTTGCCTGAGCATGAACTGCTCGATCTGAATCAGCAAAGCTGGTCTATCAATCATATTGAAGGCAAATGGCTAATCATGAATTTCGTTAATGAGGAATGCACACAAAGCTGTCTTGAACGTATCTTCAACACTGAGCAGGCAATTGTTGCACTAACAAAAGATGAAGGACGAGTAGATCAGCTAGTTGTCATCAATCCTGAACTTGAAATCAGCGAAGATTTACAAACCCTCATCAAGCTTAGGCAATATGTACACACCGTAAGAAACAAAAGCTTGCTAGATGCGGCTGCACAACAGATTTTTTTATCAAAGGAACAAACGAATCATGATTTATCGGGTTACGTTGCCATCATCGATCCCGAATCACAGTTATTACTTTGGTATACGCCTGAGCAATCCATTTCGGTAATCCTGCGTGACCTTAAACGTCTGTTAAAAAGTTCTGTAGCTAGTTATTCTAGCCAGACTGAAAATCCAATGCCGAACTAAAAACCCTAGCTTATAGAAAGAGAGAACCAATGAACGAACAAGTTCAAAGTGCAGAGGAAAGCATCGAAAGCAAAGTCGTTATTCCCTTGTGGAAACGCTATTTTGAATTAACCAAACCAAAGGTTGTGGCGCTCATCGTTTTTACTGCAATCGTTGGCATGCTGCTATCAACAAAAGGCGCTATTCCCTGGGAAATCTTCGTGTTTGGAAACCTGGGGATTGCCCTCGCCGCCGCATCAGGTGCTGCAGTGAATCACTACGTAGATGAACAGATTGATAGACAAATGGCGCGCACCATGAACCGCCCCTTGGCTGAAGGCGATATCAGCAGGAATGCTGCCTTGATATTTGCACTCACCCTTGGCTTTGTTGGTTTGAGCATGCTTTATATCTTTACCAACACCCTTACTACGATTCTCACTTTCTTTTCTGCCATTGGCTACGCTGTGATCTACACCATCTACCTGAAACGTGCTACGCCACAGAATATTGTCTGGGGCGGTGCTGCAGGTGCTGCACCACCCTTATTAGGCTGGGCTGCGGTAACGGGTGAAGTGCCAACAGAAGCCTTGCTGCTTTTCCTGATTATTTTTATCTGGACACCACCGCACTTCTGGGCGCTTGCCATCAAACGCGTTGAAGAATATCGCAAAGTGGATGTGCCCATGCTACCGGTAACCCACGGCATTCCTTTCACCAAACAGCATGTATTTCTTTATACCTTAATGCTTTTTGCAGTGACCCTAATGCCTTTCGTGATTGAGATGAGCGGCTTGATTTATTTAAGTGGCGCTATCGCCCTTGGTATTGGATTCATTGTTAGCGCATGGAAACTCTTAACTCGCGAAGACGAAGCGCAGCCCATGAAAACCTTCGCCTACTCCATTATCTATCTCTCTGCCTTATTTGCTTTCTTCCTTGCTGATCATTACGCAAGAATCTTCATTCGCTGGTTCAATTAGCACAGACGCTGCTCTGGCAGCGTCATTCATTTCCTGTTCAGTCTTAATTGACTATAACGCCTTAAATTTTTTCGTCAGGCGAAACCCACTTCCATCTGCACTCGTGTTTGAATGTCTACATTCAGCATGAACATGGAGTTATACAATGAATCAGGTAAATACACACATGAATATTGAAGACGCACCCAAAAGCTTCGATAGCAACTTGAGGGAATTTGGTTTCCTGAATTTCCTGAAAACAGAAAAAGGAAAAGAGCTACTGAAATTCCGTTTCTTTCGTGAACCTTACTGGATTGGCTACACCTCTGTTTTATCAGTTACCTTTTATGCACTTATTGCCATTCTGCTTTCGTTCACGCCACTGGGTTTTCTTGCCATGCCTGTCGTTGCCGTACTTTTTTTTCATGCAAGTGAAAGGGATTTTCGGTTTTGTAAAAGACTACATTGATGAACAAGAAACTGAATTGAAGAAAAATCCTGGGCATGTTTATGAAACACGCCCACAAAAGTCTTTCATTGCAGGCACCTTTACAAAAGAGCAGGAAAGAAATCGTGCCGACAACTGGTACTTCGATGCTTTGGTTTACGGCTACCACTTCATTTATTTCGCAACAGCTTTGTTGTGCATGTATGCAGCCTATCGAACTGAATCCTATATTGTAGCTATAACCCTCGCCCTGCTGTGGGGGTTTTTAACATCGTTGGTGGCAGAAAGCTGGAGCCATGAATTCATTCATCGTCGTTCACTGCATCAACAGATGCTAGGTGCAAGTTTATGGGCAACATTTTTCTATGGCACTTTCCTGCCTGAACACACCATGGGACATCATGTTCACGTTTCCACACCGGAAGATCCTTCATCTGCACCCAAAGGCATGACACTTTATCAATTCCTGCCTCAAGCCATTCTTAAAAATCCTGTTAATGGTTTTAAACTGGAAGCAAAACGTTTAAGAGATCGTGGTTTACCTTTCTGGCATGCGCGCAACCGTTTGCTTTGGCTAACAAGTTTTTCATTTTTGTGGGCAGCGCTTTCCTATGTGCTAGGTGGTGTTTACGGTTTTACTTTCTGGGCGATTGCCACCGTCGGCAGCATTATTACCATCGAAGTTGCCAACTATGTCATGCATTACGGTTTATCACGTAAGAAAATGGCAAACGGTCGTTATGAACGCGTTTCTCCATTACATTCATGGAATGTGGAAGGACCGCTTCATATGGTGGTAATTAATTTAACGCGTCACTCAGACCACCACGCTTTCCCCAGAAGACCCTATCAGATTCTTCGTTATTTCCCTGAAGCACCACAGCTTCCAATCAGTTACGAACGTTTAATCTTTATGGCATGGGTACCAAAATATTTTTTCAAGGTGATGGACCCGCGAGTAGATGAACACATGGAAAAACTTGAAGAGTGGAAACGAAATAATATTGATGATTATCAGGAAGTCATGAATATTGATGGCAATACCGTTCACTAATAAAAAATAAACCAAATAAAAAAGGCTCCTATTGGAGCCTTTTTTATTTACTGCATTCTTTAAAATTTATTCCTGAATCGCTTTCCTTGCCCTGATTGATTTAATCATCACAATCATAAATAGTACGCCGGCAATCACTGCAAAACCTCCACCTGCACCCATCAGCCCCATCGGAATTTTTTCTGCCGCTGTTAATGCTTGCGCAGCCCCAGCAGTTTTTCTCTGCACACCGTAACCACCAGACCATGCTAAACCAATCACATGCATCATTTGCCCAACAAGATAAATATACATTTGCCATTTCGCCATTTTTTCATGTACAGGTGCATAGCCTAAAAATGGCATTAATAAATAGGCAAGCCCCATGAATGCCAAAGTCACACCGACAATGGAACCGTGATAATGAGCAGGAATCACCACATTCACACCTTCAATCAGAAAACCAATCACTCCCCCAGCAATAAACAGTGTTGCTGAAGACAAAAGAATTGCTTTAATCAGTGCATTCTGTTTTATCAAAGACCATGAAGTGATAAAGAGATAAGCAAGGTATAAACCTAGCGGCAAAGTCATCAGACCACCAAACTTCATTAAATTAGTAAAAGCATATCGATGCTCACCAGAAAAAATATCAAAAGCAAAATAAATTCGGAAAGCATCCAAAATCGGAATCAAAGACAGCACTGAAAGTATTAACAACTGTTTTCCAGTAATACGTGCCTGAGCACCTGCCAATAACATTAAAATCAACCATGCCAAAAGCATTAACAGGGAATGATTAAACTGAAGTATGTGCCCAGCACCCCAGTACAGGAATTCAAAATATGACTCACCTGTTATCTCTTCTGGAATACCTCGATAGGAACTATACAAAGCCCATAGTGACACCAGACAAACAATGGATGCAAACCAGAGGCTGACGCGAATGGCATCAGGAATCTCCAGTGCGCTGAATTTTATTCGCGTAGAAATTACGTTGATAAATAATCGAAGTGCAACGCCAGCACCAAACAAGCCCAAAGCAACAAAAAACACCGGATGCTGCAAGGTTGGAATGTAATTATTCATTAAGGGATTGCCCACACCAAAAAAGGGACAAACCACCAATAAAACTGTGCCTGCACAAGAAAGGTAGAAGGAAAACTGTGCAAGCGGCATCAGGCTATCTTCAGCTGTTAAGGTCCATAGCACGCAGGCAAAAGACATAAACCAAATGAACACACTCAGATTCACATGAACAACCAGGGCGACATGAAAAAAATCAATAAAAGGAATCACTTCCTGAACAGAGGGCGTGCGTGACATCACCAGAAGCACCGAGAACAGCCCTGCAGCAATAACAGCAAAAAGCCCAAGCAAGAGCCATTTCCTGGCAAGTGCTAGACTGGCTTCACTACGATCGGGAAAAATTTGTTCGATGTTCAAGTGCAGACTCCTTTTTTATCGGTTTATCTATCGGTATTGCATGAAAGGCAGGAAGTATAAGCCCCTCAAGCCAAAAAAATAAGACAAGCTCATGGATAAGTTTGTAAAATAAGCACTCTCACTCACGCACTAATAACCAAACTATGTACGAAATCGTTAAATCCATTAGCTTCTGTTACGGTCACCGCCTTCTTAATTATGAGGGTCCTTGCGCTCATCTTCATGGTCACAATGCGCGTGTCGATATTCATCTGCAAAGCAAACAACTCGACGATCGCGGCATGATTATGGATTTTTCTGATATCAAACGTGAGGTAAAAACCTGGCTTGACGATACACTCGACCACACCATGTTGCTTGCCAAAAATGATCCCGTCATTCCCTATCTCGACCAAGCCGGCGAACGCTATTTCCTGATGGAAAAGAATCCTACAGCAGAAAATATTGCTGAATTTATTTTCAATCACCTTGAAACTTTGGGTTACCCGGTAAGCTCTGTTACCCTGTGGGAAACAGAAACCAGTTATGCGCGATTTTCAAAATGAATATTTTTGTTTACGGCAGCCTCATGTGGAAAGATCTCTGGCAACACGAGGTTAGAAACGAATACGCTTTTAAGGATGCGCAGATAAAAGCTTATCGATGCAGGAAAGTGAAAGGAAGTTTTGAACCTGCTGCCATCCATTCGCCTAATATTGACGATAAGGAAATCGTCGAAGGGAAATTGTATCTTGAAGTTAACACCGACGATTTAAAACGCATTGAATCCTATTACGGCAAAAACTATGTATTAATTGATGGTGTCTGTTTTGTCGGTGACAGCGAAGTGCCTATCAGCACCAAGCTTTTTGTTCTTAACACCAAATTTCGAGATTATCTTTCTGATGAAGACTGGACCAAGGAATGGTTTGAAAACAGCGCTCTTGGAGATTTCAGACGAAAAATCAATGAAAGTCTTTTCTAGTTTAGCTTTCTTAAAAGTTTTCCTAAAATAAACTTTCATCGATATTCATTAGCACTTCATGCCCATTCTGGATATTTTCAAACAAGGCTGCTGTTTGTGGGAATATCTTCTGAATATAAAAATCAGCGGTAAGCGTTTTTGAAAGATAGAAATCCTTATCCGTATCATTTTCTTGAATTTTCTGGTCGCAAAGCTCCACAATTCTGCACCACATGTAGGTATAAAGTACGATACCTGCAAGTTTCAAAAAATCACTCGCCGATGCACCAACCATGGCAGGATGCTCTGCTGAATTTTTCATAACCACATCAGCAGCGTTTTGTAAGCGCGCAATAGCAATACCCAGAGTGGTCTGGAATTTGCTGTTCTTCATGCTGTCTGCAAAACTTTCCATCTCTTTAATTAATATCGAAAGATTTTTCCCCTGATTGAACACAACCTTGCGACCCATTAAATCCATTGCCTGAATACCATTAGTGCCTTCGTAAATCTGCGCAATACGCACATCACGAACCATCTGCTCCATGCCCCACTCAACAATATAACCATGACCACCAAAACAGGCTTGCGCAAGTAAACAACCCTCAAGGCCATTATCAGAAAAAAATGCTTTTGCGATGGGTGTTAACAATTCTGACAGATCCTGGGCTTGGCTTTTTCCTTCAGCATCTGCAGCGTTCTTTGCCAAATCCAGTTGCATGGCAATGTAAGCAGCCAGTGCGCGCCCCGCTTCGTTATTTGCCTTTTGTGTCAGCAACATGCGACGAACATCAGGATGCACAATGATGGGGTCAGCCACTTTTTCCTTTTCCTTTGCTCCCATTGGTGAACGACTTTGCAAACGTTCCTTGGTGTAAGTCAGTGCATTCTGATAGGCAATTTCTCCTGCCCCCAAACCCTGAAGACCAATGGATAGGCGCTCGTAATTCATCATGGTAAACATGTAAGCCAAGCCTTGATTTTCTTCTCCCACAAGAAAACCCACAGCTTCATCAAAATTCATTACACAGGTTGGCGAACCCTTGATACCCATTTTGTGCTCAATGGAACCTGCATTTACTGTGTTGCGCTCGCCCAGACTGCCATCATCATTCACCATGAATTTTGGAACGATGAAAAGTGAAATACCTTTTGGACCCTTCGGCGCATCTGGTAATTTTGCCAGCACAAGATGAATGATGTTGTCACTCAAATCATGCTCGCCACCTGTAATAAAAATCTTGGTACCACTAATGCGATAAGTCCCATCTGTTTCAGGCACAGCTTTGGTTTTAATAATCCCCAAATCCGTTCCAGCATGAGATTCCGTTAAACACATGGTACCGGCCCACTCGCCCGAATACATTTTCGGTAAATAACGTTGTTTCAACTCATCATTGGCATGCGCATTAAGTGCGAGGGTGTTACCGTTGGTTAAGGTAGGAAACAAGGCGAAGCTTGGATTGCTTGCCATCACCATTTCTTCAAAAGGCACCGTCAACATTTTAGGTAAACCCTGACCACCAAATTCAGGATTGCCTGCCAGAGATTGCCAACCGCCTTCAATAAACTGTTTATACGCTTCTGGAAAACCCTTAGGTGTTGTTACCTTGCCATTATCAAATTGACAGTGTTCGGCATCTGCCGTGTGAAACAAAGGTAACAATACATTTTCAGCAATTTTTGCACCTTCTGAAAGAATGGCCATACAGGTTTCTTCATCCAGATCAATTTCCAGACCAAGGTCTTTCCACAATTCCTCAGCGTTAAATAATTCGAACAAAACGAATTGCATATCACGGAGTGGAGCCTGATAACTAGCCATAACTTACCTTTACAAATTACTGTCGAAAAATTAAATAATCATGCCTGCAAGGCATCAACATTCTGGTTTACCCAATCAGGGCTTAAGGTGTTCAAACAATCAAGATGCTTTAAAGGACATTGCCTTTCAAAACATGGACTACATGAAAGATTCAAGGAAAGAATCTTCGCAGAATCACTTAAAGGTGGCGTGAATTGAGGTGTACTTGAACCATAAATAACAACCACCTTTCGATCTACTGCACAACTTACATGCATTAAACCAGAATCATTGGTAACCACGGTATCTGCAAGGGATAACAGATCAATTGCATCCACTAGTGAAGTCTTGCCCGCCAGACTAAGGCAATCGCTATGATTAACTGCGTTTTGTATTTGCTCAGCAATGGCAACATCTTTTGGCCCACCAAAAATCCATACCTGCCAACCTTCACTAATTTTCTTTTTTGCAAGCTCAGCAAAATGTTTTGCAGGCCATTGTTTTGCTGGGCCATATTCTGCGCCCGGGCAGAAAGCGAGAATTTTTTTATCCCGATTTAATTCCAGTTTCTGACAACACTGTCTGCGATTTTCTTCGTCCACTCTTAATGAAGGATATTCACGCGCAGGCAAGTCGGCATCTTTGGCAGCAGCAAGTGCAAGAAACTGATTCACCATTAACATGATTTTACTTTTATCAAGCTTACGCATGTCATTAACAAGACCATAACGCATTTCACCACGCCAGGCGCTTCGTTTCGGTACTGATGCAAAAAAAGGAATCAAAGAAGATTTAAGTGAGCCAGGCAAAATAATTGCCTGATCAAATTTTCCTTTTAAGGAATTTCCCAGTTCGCGATGGGCTGAAAGATTTAATTTACCGTGAGCAATAGGAGAAAGAATGCCTTCTTTTACTTCCGGCATTCTTGCAAGTAAGGAAAAAGTCGCTGCCGGTGCCAAAACAGAAATCTCAGCTTGCGAATCCTGCTGACACAAAGCCTTGAACAGACTTTGCGCCATCACCATGTCACCTACCCAAGCTGGACCAACAATTAAATATCGCACCTTTTTTAAACGCAGTTTTATTTCACTCTTTATTTGACGGGTGTTAACCAGTCTGCGTGCTTATCATTTCGACCATAAACCTGATCAAAATAAGCTGTCTGGAATTTCTCCGTAATGGGTCCACTTTTACCTGAACCAATCAAACGACCATCCAGTTCTCGAATCGGTAACACTTCAGCAGCTGTTCCTGTGAAAAAGGCTTCATCGGCAACATAGACTTCGTCACGAATGATACGCTTTTCAACAATCTTATAACCTAAATCCTCTGCAAGACTGAAAATCGCATTACGGGTAATACCATCAAGACAGGCAGTGAGTTCAGGTGTGTAAAGCACACCTTTATAAACGATAAAAATATTTTCACCCGAGCCTTCAGCAACATAACCTTCGGGATCCAGTAATAAAGCTTCATCAGCACCACCACTCAAGGCTTCTTTCAATGCCAGCATGGAGTTGATGTAGTGACCATTGGCTTTTGCCTTACACATGGAAATGTTCACGTGATGACGTGTGTAAGAAGACGTACGAACCTTGATGCCTTTTTCTTTCGCTTCAGGCGACATGTAGGAAGGCCAGGACCAAGCTGCAACAATCACATGCACCTTCAAACCTTCGGCACGAAGCCCCATACCTTCTGATCCATAAAACACCATCGGACGAATATAGGCATCCGGTAAGTTGTTTTGCTTAACCGCTTCTATCTGGGCCTGCTTGATTTCTTCTTTTGAAAACGGAATTTCCATATTCATGATATGGGCCGAACGGAAAAGACGATCCGTATGTTCATCGAGTCTAAAAATTGCTGTGCCCTTTTCAGTATTGTATGCACGCACACCCTCAAACACCCCCATACCATAATGTAGTGTGTGTGTGAGCACGTGAACCTTGGCTTCTTTCCACGGAACCATCTCTCCGTCGAACCAGATAAAGCCATCTAAATCGGCCATGGACATAGCGTTTTACTCCTGAATGAAAAAATATAAACAGATAAGACGCGAGATTATAAATGAAATTACTGACTTAAGATAAGGGCAAGCAGCTTAATACGCCGCATTTATCAGATGAATATGCTACTTAAGCCAAGTAGTTTTCCCTAAGACTTTTCCAGACAGCATCAACTTCTTCCCGCTCCTGCTGAAAACCTTCTCTCGGGAGCATCGCCTTCTGATAAGCCAGTTTCAACTCATTAATCTGCCGACGAAACTTGAAATAGATTTCACGTAAACGGGGTAACCAATCGGGCTTTAACTCAGGAAGCGCTTCTACGTAGTTAAACACTTCAAGGGTTGCATGCGCTTTCAGAAGTTCTGGATGCGCATGAGCCTGTGAAAGCATGAGAAACTGGGCAAGGAATTCAATATCAACAATACCGCCCTGATCCGATTTCAAATGAAAGTTCACCACATCCTGAGCCGCTGGCGAGTTATCCTGCAAGCGCTTCTGCATGTCGAGCATCTCTTGCAAGAGCGTTGATAATTCTCTTTTTTTAGAAAGCACATCTGCCCTGATCGAAGCAAAAGCGTCAAGCATATGATCTGAACCTGCCACCACTCTTGCTTTCATTAACGCCTGATGCTCCCAGGTCCAGGCGCTTTCTTCTTGATACTTTCTGAAAGATTTCAATGAACTGACAATCGAGCCAGAGCTACCTGATGGACGTAAGCGTATATCCACTTCGTAAAGAATGCCGCTGTAGGTTCTTGCACTAAGTAAGTGAATAATTTTCTGAGCAAAGCGTGTCAATAATCGACCAACATCTTCAACAGGTACTTCCGTATCATCAAAAACAAACACCAGATCCAGATCGGAGCCAAAGCCCAACTCTCTGCTACCCAGTTTTCCATAAGCCACAACTGCAAATTTCTGCTGGATATAGTCTTGCAGGGCAAAATTTTCTTTTTCGACACATTCATCTAGCGCCATACGAAAAGCTTCCTGCACGAGCGCCTGTGCAAGCGCACTTAGAAAATCACCCAAATCACTGGTATTCACGTGTTTATCAAGATAAAGCGCAGCAGCACGAAGTTCATGCGTGCATTTAAACACACGCAACTCTTCAAGCCGGGTTTCCAGATCATGGCCATCCATACGTAAACTGAGCTGATGCAATTCATCCCATAACTTTTCTAATGCTGGTAGCTCGCGATGATGTTGAAGCTGCAAAAGTTCATCCAGAAGAAATGGATGCTGAATCAGGTTATCGAGCATCCACTCACTTCGCTGAAACAGCGACAGAAGATAATCAAACACAACAGAATTCTCATTCA
>JBECKS010000222.1:0-9739 GCA_040235395.1 Pseudomonadales bacterium
GGCGTATCCTTATCCTCAATTGCAAGATTCTGAATAGCAAGACTTAAGGTCTTGGCATCACTTTTAACCAAAGCCCTGGAATTCACTGCATAACCGCCACTTGAATCCACACTCACATAAATAATATCTGAACGCGTCATGCGCTGTTGGTTATCTGCTTTGGGAAGACTCAAGGTAATGTGATTATCTTTCTGGAAAGTGGTAGAAACCATGAAGAAAATCAATAAAAGAAACACCACATCAATGAGTGAGGTCAGATTAACGTTGGGTTCTTCCCTAGACTGTTTCTTGAATTTCATACTGAAGCTTACTCAATATCATCAAGATGGCTTGTTCGTTTCCTGATGCAAGGCATCAAGCAACTTAATCGCTTCTGCTTCCATTTCCACGGTTAACTCATCGATGTAACGACTTAGGTAACGATGTGCAAACAAACTCGGAATGGCAATAATCAAACCTGCTGCTGTTGTAATCAGCGCTTGGGAAATACCACCGGCAAGCACCGCAGTATCACCTGAACCATGAACAACAATGGCTGAAAAAACCTTTATCATGCCAATCACAGTTCCTAACAGACCTAATAAGGGAGCAATTGCTGCGATGGTTCCCAAGGTATTCATGAAACGCTCCATGTCATGAACCACATGACTTGCCACATCTTCAATTCTTTCCTTCATGATCTGTCGACCAAAACGCGCATTAGTAAGACCTGCAACCAGAATCCTTCCCATGGGAGAGCCTTCCTGAATCTGCGCCAGGCCGTCTGGATTAAGCTGGTTGTTTTTTCGCATTTCCCAAACCTTGGCAAGCAAACCCGCTGGAATAATCTGACTTCTTCGCAAACTCCACAAACGCTCTGCAATAATCGCTGCAGCAACCACAGAACACAGCAAAATAGGAATCATTAGCCAGCCACCAGCAAACACCAACTCTCGCACGCGATTACCCCTCTCTTTTTATAATCTTGTTATTGTTTATATGGTTAAGTTTATATGCTTAAGACCTGCTTCACTCACGAGTGAATTAGCGGCATTAATCTAGCATAAAAGCCTAATACTAGACAGCATTGACGCTGCTTCCAGCGCTTTTATTTATTTATCTTGAATCGCCAGAAAGCATCCCTTTCTACACGCGCAAAATGAAAGCCATCCCTCTGTTCGGGCGAATTGAATCGCCATGATTCAAAATCAATTTCGCCAAAATCAGCGGTATTGAAAAGCGCCATGCCCATACCTTTGGCTCGCTCAACAACCGACGGATGAGGATGAGAAAATCTGTTCCTGTACCCTGATGAAAAAATAATCACCCTGGCATTAACCCTTTCCAGAAATAACTGACTACTTGATGTCTTGCTTCCATGATGAGGAGCTATAAGCAAATCACTCTCAATTTGCTCCGCTTCATAAATCTCCAGCAGTTTTCTTTCAACTCTGGATTCAATATCACCTGTCAACAATACACTTGTCTTACCATCACTCACCCTGATAACACAGGAGCGGTTATTCGACTTCTCAAGCGAAAGATCCATACGTCGCTCAGGCCAGAGCACGGTAAAACTAACACCATCCCACATCCACGACTCTCCTGAACGGCAAAGCTGCCAGTTTAAAATATCCTGAAAACCCGACTTACTATCGTAAAGCTCTCTTGGGTAAGCCAGCACATCATCAACTTGCACTTCCTTTAATACTGAAACTGCTCCACCAATATGGTCACGATCACCATGACTTAGCACCATGGTATTTAGCTGAAGAGGATTCCAGAACTGTTGATGTGCTGCCTGCAATGCTGGAATAACATTTGCAGTTCCTGCATTGAAGTCTTCACCAAAACCTGGACCGCTGTCATATAACAATTGATGGTTCCTGGTTTCAACAAGAACAGCGAGTCCCTGACCCACATCAAGGACGCGTAACCTGAAAGCAGCGCTTGGTATATCCGAGTCTCTGACTAAAAGAGGAGATATAAATATGCCAAGAGATAAAACAATCAACCAGGCCGTTGCCCTGACAAGCAATGGCAAAGGCGACTTCCATAGAATAATTGCAATAAACAGGAGTATTGAAGCGAATGATGAAAAGTAAAACGAAAGCTCCCAATTAAGGTTTTCAGAAAAAAAAGAAAGGAATGTAATCAAAAATTCCAGAGACACTTCACTGAGTAGTAACAAGATACTAGAAAACCATTCAATAACTTCCAAACCCGAGAACGACGCCAGCATTAAAAAAAGCGTAAAAAAGAGACAAAGAGGCAGCACTACAAAACTTACCCAGGGAATTGCTATTAAGTTACATAAGAGGCTTAGTAAAAAAAAGCGTGAAAAAAACGTAAGCAACACAGGCATCAAACCCAGATACACCATAAACTGAGTTCCAAATAATGCTCTCAGGGAATTGAAAAAACCTTGACCTCCTTGAGGACTTACAACGCGCTTTTCAAGCAAAGACCAGTGAATTAAAAAGACTGCGGCAAAAGAAAGAAAGACACTGCTTTGCAAAATCGAAAATGGATCCCACAACAAAACCAGAAACAGGCTTGTTACAAATATACTTACAAAACCAAACCTTCTTAAAAAAAACAACAGTAGCCCGTAACTACATACCATGATAAATGCACGCTGTGCTGGTAAGGAAAAGCCCGATAACAATGCATAGATTAAAGCCATCAACAAAGAAATCAGGAGTGCGCTCTGTTTTATGAGCAAAGGAGAAATATCTTCAAACTTCCAGTCAAATATTCTTATGACTAACCTGAACAAAAAATAGAATAAGACATAACTACCGAAACAAACCAGCGCAATGTGTAAACCTGAGATCGCCAGAAGGTGTGCTGTTCCCGTATCAGCAAGAAGTGTCTGGAGTTTAGGAGACAAATAGGTTCTATCGCCCAGAACCAAAGCAAATATCAAGGACTGAGCATTACCCGGTTTAGAATATCCACTTCCTTTAGAAATACTTTCAAGAATCTGTTGTCGAATATATTCACGATAAAATGCCAGTGACCTTCGCTCTTGACCTAAAGCTTGATTATTTCCTTTTTCCCTAACATAGCCCTTGGCATGATAGTTATTCGCAAACATCCAGGTTTCATAATCAAAGCCTGAAAAGTTCAATACCGAGCGTGGTCTTTTTAGCTTAACCAGAAACTGATAACGCTCACCGCCCTTCACAAAAAAATCTGGCGCACTACGGTAAATAGACAGGCGTATATTTTTTGGCGTTACATAAGCAGGAAGTGCTTCACAAGTTTTTCCAGCTGAAGCTTCTTGCTCATAGACATCAGCACAGGGATAAAAAGCACTAACGCTAAAATCGAAATCCTGTCTTATGAGTTTGGCGGGCCTTCCCCCTTCTTCTTTCTGCTCGCCATAAATCCGTTTTGGTAAACTGGAAACATAGCCATGAACATAAACTTCCTTCTGCTCAAGATCTTCAGGTAAACGATGATCAAGATATTGGCAAGCCCGCATTGATATATAACTCAATGCCAGCGAGAAGCACATTAGAAAAATAATCCCAAACTCGTAAAGCATCCTATATTGATGATTAGGTCTAACAAATTGTTTTACCAATGCAAAAACTAATATCGTGAGTAGGGACAAAAACAGAAGTGCTTTTAGCGGAAGGAGTTCATCCAGAATAAAAAGCTGGGTAATGCTAGCCAGAAGATAGGCACAGCTTGCTAGCTGCAATAAATCACCGGGTTTAGGGTGTGTGTACTTCATCATGAGCAAATCCTTTTGCATCAGGCGTCTTTTGTATCAGACCATTTTAATCAGGTCGCCTTTTAATCAAACTTAAGGGCCATCTTGAACCAACTCCCCCTCCCTAAGAATTGGCTAGAGCTTCTTGAAAAATCAGTGCATAATATCAGTCGGTTACAAGGCTAGTAAAGATAAAGCACATTAAAAAGAAGATATAACTAGCTGTTTTATAAGAATTTTTTTACTAAGAAAACTTAAGCCTTTGTGCTTTCTTTACCGAGAAGTTTTCGAATTGCAGTAACTGTAGTCCTTGAGTTTGTGAACACAAATCAGAGGTTAAAAAAGCATGTTAGCAATGATCATATGGAACCATTGTTCATTTTCAGGAACGAATCCTGAAGGCTTCTCATATCCGTCGCTGGCTCCGATGGTGGGCATCCTCCTTCCCTAGGATTACAGTCCATGCCAAAGCGTATCATTAGCAAATACCTACCTCATGCAAGTATCGTTACCAAGCACCGCTCTATTAGCTGGCTAGGTAATATGCTGCATGACAGTAATCTCTGGCATTTGAATAGACGTTCGGTTGCGTCTGCCATGTTTGCTGGCGTGTTCGCTTGTTTTATTCCGCTTCCCGGGCAAATGTTAATCGCCGCTGGTCTTGCTATTTTCCTTCACTGCAATCTCCCGCTTTCCCTGGCCTTAACCTGGATTAGCAATCCCCTCACTTATGCACCTATATACTATCTGTGCTACCGACTTGGGCTTCTACTACTTGGCCAAGACTATAATCCATCAGATATTCACTGGAGCGTGGATGAACTGGCAAGCAATGTCTCTCTCGTCATGAAGCCACTCTTAATGGGCTGCCTTGTTTCAGGCTTGGTTTTTGGCACATCTGCCTACCTTCTCGTTCGACTTCTCTGGAGGCTCCACATTCAACATATCTGGCTCAAACGAAAAACCCTGCGCTCTAAAAATCGAATTGGACATGCTATTCAACAGGTTTCAAAAACGACTACGGTCTGCAAAACCCCTGAAGAAGCAAATATCGAAAACACAACACAAGAAGAAGATAAAAACTGAATTCCTAAACCACTCTCCATTTTTACCCTGTGAAAAAGCGCAGTTTTACTGTCCACCTTAACTATTACGATACATAAACTTTGCCCATAAGATGGCTGCCGGCAAGCTCAAACGAATGTTTGAACTTGAACACTGACTTACTCTATTATCAGTGCACTTATCACTGTCGTTGCTCCCCTACCTTGAGCTGCTTCAGAAACCAAGCTGTTGAGCCACAAGCCTTTTAAGCTTCAATTTTTTCAGCAATCGTTGTTAAACGAGGATACGTTTATGGAAATACAACTGAATGAACAGGAACTTGCGTTCCAGAAAGAAGTTCAGGATTTCATCAAGAGTAACTGGAGTGAATTTTCCGGTGATCCCTTAGCCCGTTATATCGAATGGGTAAAAGCATTAGTGAAGAAAGGCTGGACAGTTCCCAAATGGCCTAAAGAGCATGGCGGCACAGCTTGGTCAACCGTTCAACATTATATCTGGCAAAAGGAAACCTCCATTGCCAACGCACCGGGTCTTCCACCCTTTGGCGTCAACATGGTTGGCCCCATCATCTACACATATGGCAATGAAGAACAGAAAGCTCAACACCTTCCAGGGATCGTGAACCAAAGCGTTCGCTGGTGTCAGGGTTATTCAGAACCCGGAGCGGGTTCAGACCTGGCAGCACTAAAAACCAAAGCTGAATTAACAGAAGACGGCAAACATTACATCGTTAATGGCTCGAAAATCTGGACTACCATGGCACATACTGCGCACTGGATGTTTTGCTTAACCAGAACAGATAACACTGGAAAAAAACAGGAAGGCATTACCTTCTTGCTCATTGATATGTCAGACCCAGGCATTGAAGTTAAACCCATCATTACGCTTGGTGGAAATCACCACGTTAATACTGTGCACCTCACCAATGTAAAAGTACCGGTTGAAAATCGCATCGGAGAAGAAGGACAAGGCTGGACCTATGCCAAGGGCTTACTTCAACACGAAAGAACAGGTCTTGCAGGTATTACACGTTCTGCCATTGCACTTCAGGATCTCAAGAACAATGCGCACAAGATTCCTGATGGCACAGGAACAATGGCAGATAACCGTTCCTATCAAGCAAAACTTGCAAAACTGGAAATTAAATTACAGGCGCTGGAATTTCTTGAGCTTCGAACCATGATTACGGTTTCCGAAGGTAAAGCACCAGGTCCTGAATCTTCCATTCTCAAGCTTATGGGCACTCAAGCTCAGCAAGCCATTGCAGAACTTACTATGGAATCTGCTGGCTACTTTGCTTCACCTTGGGGAAAACCGGTTGGTTTGAAATTTGGCAAAGGTGCAACCAATAAATATCTCGATGGACGCGCATCAACTATTTATGGTGGTGCCAGTGAAGTTCAACGCGACGTAATTGCAAAACGCGTACTTGGTTTATAAGTAGGAGACGACAATGGAATTTACATTTAGCGAAGAACAGAATCTCTTACGTGATAGCGTCAGAAAGTTTGTCGATGATAATTACTCTCTGGAAAAAAGATTAAAACAAGCTGCCGATGGTGACGGTTTCAGTCGTGAACACTGGAGCACCTTTGCTAACTTGGGTTGGCTAGCAGTTCCCTTCTCTGAAGAAGATGGCGGTATTGATGGAACCGCTGTTGAAACCTCCATCATCATGGAAGAGTTTGGCAAAGGGCTTGTGCTCGAACCTTACCTGGCAACGGTTGTGATGGCAGGCACTGCACTACGCGTTTCAGGTAACAGCGAACAGAAAGCCCAATACATTGCAGATATCATTGAAGGCAAACAACTGGGTTGCTTTGCTTTTGCTGAACTGAAAGCGCGCTACAACCTTAACCACGTTGAAACCACTGCAGAAAAGAATGGCGATAGTTATGTTATCTCTGGAAGAAAATCCATGGTGTATAACGCGAATGCTGCAGACTTCATGATTGTGGTAGCTCGCACCAGTGGCGAAGTCAATGACAACGAAGGTATTTCCCTTTTCATTCTTCCTTCTGATACTGAAGGTCTTACACTTGAAAACTACCCGACCGTAGATGGTTACCAGGCATCAGAAATTATTTTCGATAAGGTCAAGGTAAATGCATCGCAATTACTTGGCGAAGAAGGTCAAGGTCTTGAAACACTTAAGAAAGTGATGGATGAAGCCATCATTGCCGTTTGTTCTGAAGCAGTTGGTGCAATGGAACTTCTTTATAAAGATACCGTTGAATACAGCAAACAACGTGTGCAATTCGACCACCCTATTGGCGACTTTCAAGTTCTTCAACATCGTATGGTGGATATGTTCATCGAAACTGAACAAAGTCGTTCACTGCTAATGAAAGCAACACAGGAAATGGCAGAAGGCAATGAACATGCACGCAAAACCATTCATGGCCTCAAAGTCATGATTGGTTCAGCAGGTAAATTTGTTGGCCAAAATGCAGTACAGTTACATGGTGGCATGGGTATGACTGAGGAGTTAAGAATCGGTCATTACTTTAAACGTCTAACTGTTATTAACACCTTATTCGGCAACGATGATTATCATTTAAATGCATTCATCAATTACGCTGGATAATTAATTACCAACGATGAACAAGGCACCCTCAGGGGTGCCTTTTTATTTTATTCTCTTATTTCAGTGCTTATTCAATCTTAAATATCTTAAATCATCGCCTTAGCAAAATTTATTATGCTTTTTTTTCACGACATCAAAGAAAAACTACCTAGGCAGTCTACTGAAAAAAAACAATGGCATGGTTTAGACACGGGAAGCCAATATCTTGCCATTGCAGATGCCGTTAGCATCCATCCCCATACATCATTACTAATTTGTAATTCAAGCGCAGAAGCCTATGAAGCCGAATTAGCTCTACGCATTTATCTTAAAGATAAGATTGAAATCCTGAACTTCCCAGACTGGGAAACGCTACCCTACGACCAGTTCTCTCCCCACCAGGACATCATATCCCAACGACTGGAAACACTTTCCAAACTGAAACAGGATCAGAAAGCATTACTGATTTGCGCAAGCAATACCTTAATGCACTTTTTAGCCCCAAGACAGTTTGTTGAAGCCCATAGCTTTGTCTTGAATATTGGCGATGAGATTAATACCGAAGATTTCTGCCTGCAGTTAATCAATAACGGTTACAGACACAGCGAAACGGTTTATGAACGGGGTGAATTTGCAAAGCGCGGCTCCATTCTGGATTTATTTCCCATGGGTGCAGAGAATCCCATTCGTATCGAATTCTTCGATACAGAAATTGAAACACTGCGCTCCTTCAATATTGAAAACCAGCTCACCATTGAATCCTTAACAGCATTCAAGATATTGCCCGCTAAGGAATTTCCTTTTGATGGAAATGCCATCGACAAATTCAAACTTGCCTGGCAGGAACACTTTGATGTGGACTATCGCCAATGCCCAATCTATCAGGATGTAAAAGACAACATTATTCCTAACGGCATTGAATATTATCTGGATCTTTTTTTTGATAACAAAGCCAGTCTATTTGATTATCTACCCGAAGATTCTCTTATCATTTATTCAGAACACGCACAGGATTCTACTCAACAATTCTGGCATGAAGTTCAGGATAGATACGAACAACTACGATGGGATGTCACAAGACCCATTCTTTCTCCTGAAAAAGTTTTTCTTAGGGATGAAGAATTTAATGCCCGACTAAAGCACTTTCCTCGCATCTGCCTTTACCAACATCCACAAAAAGAAGATGTTCCAAAAGGCATACACAGCTTTAGTATTGAAAAAATTCCTGATGTTTCTGCGAATCACCGACTGGATAATGAACTGGAAGCATTACAACATTTCTTTCAGCAACAGAAAAATTCAAAGCTTTTGATATGTGCACAAACGGCAGGTCGGCGCGAACATCTATTAACACTTTTAAAACAAAGTGAATTGCAAGCGCATCAGCTTGAAAACATCCAACAGTTTTTTGATACAGAAAATCCAGATTTATATATCTGTGTAGCTGACATTCACCAGGGTTATTTTCTTCCAGGTACATCCTTAAACACCATTGTGCTGACCGAATCCGAAATCTACGGTTTTCGCGTTGCCCAGGAAAGAAGGAAGAAAAGCAACGAACAGAACAATGCCGACCTGATTATCAAGAACTTAAGTGAACTGGCTTTGAATTCACCCGTTGTGCATATTGATCATGGTGTCGGTCGTTATCGAGGTTTACAGAATCTGACCATCGACAATCAGGAAATTGAATTCCTTTGTCTTGAATATGCAGCCAAAGCAAAACTTTATGTGCCGGTTTCTTCCCTTCACCTGATTTCAAGATACTCAGGTGGCGCCGATGAAAGCGCCCCGCTTCACACTTTAGGTTCAGACCAATGGCTTAAGGCAAGAAAAAAAGCGGCAGAAAAAATTCATGATGTCGCAGCCGAACTGCTGGAAATTTATGCACGTCGTGCTGCTGTTCATGGTTACAAACATCAATTACCTGAAAAAGAATACCAACATTTTGCCGCTGCATTTCCTTTTGAAGAAACCGATGACCAGATTAATGCCATCGAAGCCTGTATTACCGATATGCGTTCCGAAAATCCCATGGACAGACTCGTGTGCGGTGATGTGGGTTTTGGAAAAACAGAAGTCGCCATGCGTTCTGCCTTTATTGCCATACAGAATAACAAACAGGTTGCAGTGCTTGTTCCTACCACGCTTCTTGCTGAGCAACATGGTGAAACCTTCAAGGATCGTTTTGCCGACTGGCCTGTTCGTGTTGAATCACTCTCCCGTTTTAAAAGCGCAAAAGAATCAAAACAAATCCTGAAAGAAATAGAAGATGGAAAAGTGGATATTGTGGTAGGAACCCACAAACTGCTACAAAACGACATACATTTTAAGGACCTCGGATTAATCATCATCGACGAGGAGCATCGTTTTGGTGTTCGCCATAAGGAAAAACTCAAAAGCAT
>JBECKS010000293.1:0-1932 GCA_040235395.1 Pseudomonadales bacterium
GCATTCTCCCGATGGCGTTGTCGAAGGACTCGACCACGAGCACGTCGAGGCCCGTTTGCGCGATGAGATCGGCCTTATCCTCCTCCCCCGTGATTTCGTAGAACCGGGCACCCGGGGAAAAGAAGCGGACGGGGTGCGGGATGAACGTGAGGGCCACGGCGATCGTTCCCTCCTCGCGCCCGCGGGCAACGGTTCGCCGCAGCAGTTCGCGGTGCCCCAGGTGCACCCCGTCGAAGTTCCCCACCGTGAGGGAGACGCCCGTATCGGAAGTGAATGCGGAGGAACCGCGGACCACGATCATCCGTCACGCTCCTTGCTCCTGGCCAACCCGACCTCTCTTTCCGCGCTCGCCGGCAATAAAATCTCTCAATTATTATGATACTATACACAGACTCCACCGTTTTTCCCGATTTATCAAGACCTGGTTCCCGAAGGCCGTACCCGGCAACTGCGTCCTGCCGGTCGGCCGGGGAAGGAGCGGGTCGGCGGCCAAGGAGGACAAGCCCGGGCGATGAAAATCATCCATCGATACGTCCTGTCCGAAATCGCAGGACCCTATCTCATCGCTCTTTTCACCTTCACGCTCGTGACCCTGCTGCACCGATTCTCCCGTCTCTCCGATCTCGTGATCGCCAAGGGCGTTCCTTCCCCGCTCGTGGGGAAGCTGCTGCTCTCCCTTCTTCCCCGATTCCTCGAAATCACCCTCCCGGCCGCCCTCCTCCTTGCCGTCCTCCTGTCCCTCGGACGGCTCGGGGCCGACTCGGAAACGACCGCCCTGTGCACTGCGGGAGTGGGAATGCGCGGCCTGGTTCTCCCGGTTCTCCTGATCAGCACGGTGACGTTCCTGGCGAATCTCTTCATCGGATGGGCCGGAATTCCCTGGGGACAGCGGATCCTCACGGAATCGCTCACACGCATCGTCTCGGTCCGCGCGGGCGCCGGAGTCGAAGAACACGTCTTCCGGGAAGTGGCCCCCGATGTCCTGCTCTACCCCGACCGGGTATCGCCCGACGGCACCGGGATGACCGGGGTCTTTCTCTCCCAGAGGGTGGAGGGCCAGGATCCCCTGCTCGTCTTTGCCAGGGAGGGGAAGTTTCTGCCGGAAAGCGCCCACAGGGCCGCCGGGCTTCTCCTCACGGACGGAACCATCCACCACGACGACAAGAAGACGGATGCGTACCGGATCGCCTCGTTCCGGGAGATGGAATTCTACCTCCCCAGGAAAAGCGTCGATGCCGGCGACCGGGGCGGTCCCAATTCCCTCACCCTGCCGGAGCTGGCGCGAAAGATCTCCGAAACGGGGGGAACAGGATCCGCGTCGACCTACCGGTACCACTTCCACAGACGTCTCTCGCTTGCGGTCTCCTGCCTGGCGTTCGGTCTCCTCGCATTGCCGTTGGGGCATTCCCAGCGCGTTCGCGGAAAATCCCCCGCACTCGCCCTTACCGTTGCCATCATCCTCTTCTACTACCTGTTTCTCGCCGCCGCGGGGGCGCTCGAGTCGTTCTCGCCCGCGCTCATGACACTCCTTCTCTGGGTCCCCAACTCCGCGGGGCTCGCGGCGGCGTGCTGGCTCATCTGGCGATCCGAGTCCCGCCTGGTATTCCTCCCTGATCTGTTCGGACGCTTCGAAAGGAAGAAATGACGATCATCACCCGCTACCTTCTCCGGGAATTCTCCAGGACCGCCGTGGCGGCGATCGGGGGGTTTTTGGTCCTTTTCATGGTGATCGACTTCGTCGAACGGGCCGATGAATTCCTGAAATACAAGACCTCCGCGGCGGAGGTGGTCCGGTACTACCTGTACAGCGCGCCGCACATCTTCCTCCTCACGTCCCCCGTTGCGGTTCTCCTCGCGGTGCTGATCACCGTCTCCCTGCGGGCGAGAGCCAACGAGTTCACCGCCATCTTCTCCGGCGGCATCAGCATCTGG
>JBECKS010000295.1:0-1546 GCA_040235395.1 Pseudomonadales bacterium
CCGTAGGACTGTGTCAGTAGCGGGCACAATGATCCACGTTATTGGTGCCGATCTGCTTTCGAAAAAATTTCTGAAAAACATAGTTTTCCTCGGTGGTACAGCGTGCCGATGAAAGACCTGCAAAGGCATCCGGTCCCTTATCTGCGAGAATGGAGCGTAAATTTTCAGCCACATAATCCAAGGCCTCATTCCAGCTGACCGGTTCTAGGGGAGCACCCTTTTGCCTGCGTAAAAGAGGGGTTGTGAGTCTGTCCGGATGACCGAGAAATGCATGGCCGAATCTTCCTTTGACGCAAAGGTCCCCGTAATTGGGCAGCATCTTCGTATCGGCGGTTACCTCCATAAGAGTATTGCCCTTTACCTTCAGATCGAGCTGGCAGCCGGTACCACAATAAGGACAGGTGGTTCTTACAGTTTCGACAACTTCATTGACCATGGGCACAATTTGCTCTTTTTTGTTAAGTGCGCCCGTAGAACAGTTATCAACGCATTTGCCGCAGGTGACGCATTTTTCGTTGAATCGCAGGGTAATTGATTCGGCTCTGCCCTTCTCGTCAAAGCCTGTGGCCGAAAGTTCCAGGGCCTCATATTCGCATGAATTCAGACAGCGCTGGCAGAAGATGCATTTATTCAGATCAACCGTTATGGCTGGATGGGATGTATCCTTCACGTAGAGAGGTTTTTCGCCCATCCCGGTTTTATTGAGATTTATATCATTTTCGATTGAAAGTCGCTTCAGGTCACAACGGTCAAAGGCTGTACAACCGCAGGCAAGACACCGCGCCGCCTCTCTTCTGGCAATTTCTTCGTCAAAACCGAGTTTGACCTCCTCAAAATCCGTGATAACCTTCTGTGGCTGGCGCTGGGGCATTTTTTCGCGCGGCTTTGAGCTGATTCCTTTAAATGTTTGTAAATCGACATTATCTAGAGTTTTACCGCGGGAGAAATTAAAGCGGCTTTCAGCCGCTTCCTTTTCTATACCCATAACCTGCACATGGATGTTTTCCGCAGCTCTGCGACCACCGACCACGGCCTGGATTACAGAACGGGGCCCGCTGGTCGCATCACCAGCGGCAAAAACTCCATCCAGATTCGTCAGAAAGGTCCGGGGATTTGCATCGATATTTCCAGCCGGGGTCAACTTGATTGACTCTTCCAGGGCTCCACCAACCAAACTATCTTTGACAGCCATTTTCCCCATGGAATATACAACTGTATCGACCTGCAGGTGTATATTTGATCCGGGAATTTCAACCGGATTACGCTTACCCCGCTTGTCAGGCTCCCCGAGTTCCATGCGAATGATTTCAACATCCAGGCCAGTACCTTCCTGGCTGATACCCAAAGGTGTTGTCAGTTCCATGAATCTGACTGTCTCGTTTTCAGCATCTTTGATGTTTCTTTCATGGGCCGGCATATCATCCTTGGGTCTGGAGTCAATAATACTCACCTCTGCCACACCTGCCCTGACCAAGGCCCGTGCTACTTCTACGGCTATATTATTGCCGCCCAGCACCACGGCTTTATGGCCATAATCAGCAGTTTC
>JBECKS010000110.1:0-7784 GCA_040235395.1 Pseudomonadales bacterium
TAACCTTGTGCTGCTAGAAAAGTATTAGCAATACCACCACCCACAATAATCTTGCTGCATTTTTCTGAAAGTGAATTCAAGACCTCAAGTTTTGTAGAAACCTTGGAGCCGCCTACAATAGCAACAAGAGGCTGTTGTGGCTTGGCAAGTGCTGTATCAAGCGCTTCCAATTCTGCAGCAAGTAAAGGCCCTGCACAGGCAATTTTACTTTTTAGCGCAACACCGTGGGTTGAAGCCTGCGCACGATGAGCTGTGCCAAAGGCATCCATGACAAATACATCACAAAGCGCTGCCATCTTATTACAAAGCTCTTCCTTATCTTTTTTCTCGCCTTCATTAAAACGTACATTTTCACAAAGAATGATTTCATCATTCTGTTCAAATCCATCAAGCCAGCCTTTTACCAAACGCACTGGCTTTTCAAGATGTTCATTCAACCAATTTGCAACAGGTGCTAATGAAAACTCTTCGTTATATTCACCTTCAACAGGTCTTCCTAAATGTGAAAGCAAAATCACTTTTGCGCCTTTTTTTATAGCAAGTTCAATGGTGGGCAATGATGCTTTCAAACGCGCATCGCTAGCTACTTTTCCATCCTTGATAGGCACATTAAGGTCTTCGCGAATCAGCACTCTTTTTCCATTCAAATCAAGGTCTGTCATTTTTAATACAGGCATAACTTTCTCTTTTCTTTTTCGGAGCTCACTTCTTTTGTAAATACACTAGCAAATCCAGAAGGCGATTGGCATAACCCCATTCGTTGTCATACCACACCAGTAATTTTATCGTGGAACCTAGCACCTGAGTCTGCGTTAAATCAACAATGGCCGATTCACTTCTATGATTAAAATCGGAAGACACCAGCGGTAATTCTGAAACACCTATATAACCCATTTTCGCTGCTTTGATAAAAATTTTATTAATGCTTTCAGCATCCGTTGATTTTTTTACCGTCATACACAAATCCACAGCAGCGACATTATTAATGGGAACGCGCATGGAATAACCAACAATTTTATTTTTCAAGCTTGGCAATACTTCCTGAACCGCAGCAATGCTGCTACTAGTTGTAGGAATCAGATTCTGCGCACCCGCCCTTGCCCTTCTTAAATCACGATGCACATGATCAAGAATGTATTGATCACTGGTATAGGCATGCATTTCTGTCATGAAAACATTTTCCAAACCCAGCTTTTCTTCCATCACATTTAAAAGTGGGGCTATGCAATGAGTTGTGCATGACGCAGCAGAAATTATTTTTTCTTTGCCGGTCAGGATGTTTTCATTCACGCCTTTCACAATGGTTGCATCAACTGCATCAAAGGCAACAGCAGCAATCACCACTTTCTTTGCACCTGCTTTCAAATGTAAAGCTGCGTCTGCCCTTGCACGAAACACCCCCGTGCTTTCAATAACTAGATCAATCTTCAGTTTTTTCCAAGGGCAACTTTCTGGGCTTTCTTCATGAGAAACGGCAATGAATCTTTTTTTTACCTGAATACCATATTGTTTTGATGCATTAACGGCCCTGACTGAATGAGCAAAGCGACCATGCGTGGTATCAAACTCAAGCAAATGTGCTAGAGATTCCAGAGAACCTAAATCATTGATCGCTACAATTTCAATGGCGTTTTTATAGGCGCGTTCATTCTCGAGGTAGGCGCGAAGAAAATTTCTGCCAATGCGTCCGAAGCCGTTGATTGCAACACGGAGTGTCATAAATTTCTTTACTTACAACGCTAAAGCAGCTTTTACGACAGCTTCGGTGGTAATGCCAAAAAGTTTGAACAGTTCGCCGGCTGGTGCCGATTCACCAAAACTTTCCATACCAATCACATCTCCATCAAGACCAACATATTTATACCAGCCCTGTTTCGCGCCCGCTTCAATTGCAACGCGTTTTGTAACCGCTGCTGGCAATACACTTTCTTTGTAGCTTTTATCCTGCGCGTCAAATACTTCACAACTTGGCATAGACACAACGCGAATGCTTTTACCTTGACTTGAAAGTTCTTCCGCAGCTTGTAAGGCCAGTGATAGCTCAGAACCCGTACCAATTAAAATTATTTCTGGGCTAGCGCAATCCTTCACGACGTAAGCGCCCTTTGAAATGTTAGTAAGCATGTTTGCATCTTTTTCCACATGGGGAAGGTTCTGACGAGAAAAAACTAATGCCGTAGGGCCCTCTTTTCTTTCGACGGCAGATTTCCATGCCACGGCAGATTCAACGGTATCTGCAGGACGCCATGTATGCATGTTGGGTGTTGAACGCAGGTTTGCTAATTGCTCAATCGGTTGGTGTGTTGGACCATCTTCACCCAAACCAATGGAATCGTGCGTGTAAACCTGAATATTCTGTTGCTTCATTAAAGCAGCCATACGCATGGCATTGCGTGCATATTCCATGAAGATCAGGAAGGTTGCGCCATAAGGAATAAAACCTCCGTGAAGCGCTAAACCATTGCAGATTGCAGTCATGCCAAATTCACGCACACCATAAAAAATATAATTACCTGCAGCATCTCCTGCAGTAACTCCCTTCGCACCTTTCCAAAGGGTTAAATTTGAACCTGCCAAATCTGCAGAACCGCCTAGAAGTTCGGGTAACAGTGGACCGTAAACATTTAAAGTATTTTGAGATGCTTTTCTTGAGGCAATGGTTTCGCCTTTCTCTTGTAACTCTGCAATATAGGCGTCAGCTTTTTGTGAAAAGTCGCCAGGTAAGTCTCCTTTCATACGGCGAGAAAATTCTGCTGCCAATTCTGGCTGCGCTTCTTCATAACGTGCAAACAGTTCGTTCCATGACTTCTCAACTTTCTGACCTGCATCTTTGGCATTCCATGCATCGTAAATTTCTTTTGGAACTTCAAAAGGCGCGTAAGGCCAGTTAATTCTTTCCCGAGTTAAGGCAACTTCATCTGCACCTAATGCAGCACCATGGCATTCTTCTTTTCCTTCCTTGTTTGGCGAGCCTTTACCAATAATGGTTTTGCAGCAGATTAATGTTGGTTTTTCTGTTTCTGCTCTTGCTTTGCTTAATGCCGCGCTTACCGCATCTGCATCATGCCCATCAACCGCAGGGATAACCTGCCATCCATAAGATTCAAAACGTTTCACCGTATCATCGGTAAACCAGCCTTCTACTTCACCATCAATGGAAATGCCGTTGTCATCATAAACAGCAATTAACTTTCCTAAACCTAAAGTACCTGCCAAAGAACATACTTCATGGCTGATACCTTCCATCATGCAACCATCGCCTAAAAAAACGTAAGTATGGTGATCAACAATTTCCAGACCAGGCTGATTGAATTGTGCTGCCAGTATTTTCTCAGCAAGCGCCATGCCCACACCGTTTGCTATGCCCTGTCCCAAGGGGCCTGTTGTTGTTTCAATACCAGGGGTATAACCGTATTCAGGATGGCCAGGTGTTTTTGAATGTAATTGACGAAAGTTTTTAATATCGTCAATGCTCAAGTCATAGCCTGTTAAATGCAGCAAGGAATACAACAGCATGGAACCGTGACCATTGGAAAGAACGAAGCGATCACGATTAACCCATTTTGGATTTGCAGGATTATGTTTCAGGAAATCACACCACAGCACCTGTGCAATATCTGCCATGCCCATGGGCGCGCCGGGATGTCCGCTGTTTGCTTTCTGTACAGCATCCATACTCAGGGCACGAATGGCATTGGCCTGTTCTAGTCGGCTGGGGGAATTACTCATGGTTTTCAAGGCTCCATTGGCAGGTCGGCGGGATTTTGAGAGGCGCTATTTTCACCCATGGCGACAGGCATAACAAGGGCGCGCCCTTGGTTGGGAAGGCTTAAAAAACCACTTTACACATTTTCAGAAAATGTAAGATTATACGCCATAAGGATGATGAGTAGCGGCAAGCGACTCTTTAGTCTCTTCTTTCCCTGACAAGCGTAAATCACCATGACTAACAGTACCCAAATCACACAGCTTGGATTCATTGGCCTTGGCAACATTGGCAAGCCCATGGCGGAATCCCTGTTAAAAGTATTCCCGAATACCAAGGTTTTCGACATCAACCCCAAGGCCCGCGAAGACCTTGCGAAACAAGGCGCCATCGTTGCCAGCAAAGCCAATGACTTTGCAGATTGCCAGTTACTCAGCTTATGTGTTCGTCATGATCAGGATGTGGAAGACCTTCTCTATAAGGAAGACCTGCTGAATACCCTTGCCAAAGGTAGTTCCATTGTCATCCACAGCACCGTAACCCGAGACAATATCCTGCGCTGGGCAGAAGATGCCAAAGCCAAAGGTATTCGATTAATCGATGCGCCCATTAGTGGTGGTGCCGATGGCGCCAAGAATGCCACGCTTGTTTATATGATTGGCGCCGATGAAGCTAGCGACTTTGAAGCCATGCATGCCATCTATTCCAAAGCTGCCTCTGCAGTGATTCATGCAGGCCCGCTTGGCAGTGGTATTGTGCTCAAGCTTGCCAACAACCTGATGACCTATGCCGCTTTTGTGGCAGTGAGTGAAGCCCTGGAACTTGCCAAAAGCAAAGGCGTTAGTCTGGACCTGCTTAATCAGGTGGGCCAGGTAAATGGTGTGCTTACACCACAGATGTATCGCTTCATCAGTAATCGCGAAGCACTCGCACCTGCATGCAGTGCCGAAGAAATGAAGGTTTTCTTTGGACCCTTTGCAGGCCTTGCAGAAAAAGATCTGGACCACGCCCTCGAACTCGCACAACAGGAAGGCTTAAGTCTCACTGCTTGCGAAGCAGTGCGCGCCAAAGTCAAAGACGTCTTCTTGAAACAGGATTAGGAACTTATTATGAGTCAGCCCACTTACGGCGAAGACCGCCTTTTTATTAACGGTGAACTTCTCGCACCCGCTTCCGGAAAATATTACGACAACATCAATCCTGCTACTGAAGAAGTGATTGGTCGCGCTGCCGACGCTAATCTTCAGGATGCTGAAGCGGCACTCAGTGCTGCTCGCAAGGCATTTGATGAAACAGACTGGAGCACCAATCACGAAGCACGCTTAAAGCATTTACGAAAATTTGAAGAAGTGATTAAAGCACATTTGCCTGAGCTTCAGGATGCCGTGGTTGCTGAAGCAGGTTCAACACGTAATAACGCTAATGGACCTCAAGCAAGTGGTCCTGTAGGCATGATTTCATGGACCCTCGATTATCTGGAAAACTTTGAGTGGCAGCGTGATATAGGAAATTACACATCGGTAGAACTAGGAACCACGAGCAAACGAACCGTTTATAAAGAAGCTGCGGGTGTTGTAGCAGCCATTACGCCTTGGAACTTTCCCATTCAGATTATTCTAGCAAAAGTGATTCCTGCCATGGCAGCAGGTTGCACGGTTGTGCTTAAGCCAGCACCCGATACACCATGGACTGCTGCACTTTTTGGTCGCTTTGCGAAAGAAGCCGGTTTACCTGCCGGTGTATTTAATGTGTTAACGGCTAGTGACCCTGCAGAGATTGGTGTGTTTCTTTGTGAAGATAAACGCGTTGATGTGGTTTCTTTTACAGGCTCAACTGCTGTTGGAAAGGAAATCATGCGTCGTGGTGCAGACACCGTAAAACGCGTTTTCCTAGAACTGGGTGGCAAGTCTGCCAACATTATTCTTGATGATGCCGATCTTGGTGCTTCTCTGCTAAATTGTTTAGCGGTGTGTTATCACGCTGGTCAAGGTTGTGTGATTGCAACGCGCTTATTAGTGCCAGAGGACAAAGTAGAAGAAAGTGTTGAGTTACTTAAAACCTATTTTGGTTTTATCAGCTTTGGCGATCAGGAAGCACCCGGTGCCATCATGGGGCCTTTAATTAACAAACGTCAGCATGAAAAAGTACATGCCTTAATCGAACAGGGAATTAAAGAAGGTGCGGAATTGGTTATCGGTGGCAAAAAACCAACATCTCCAGAAAAAGGCTACTGGGCAGAACCAACCGCGTTTATCGATAGAACTGGACTTACCTGTGTGGCCACGCAGGAAATTTTTGGGCCCGTGTTAACCATCATTCCTTACAAAGATGAAAAAGATGCCATTCGTATCGCTAACGACAGCGACTATGGTTTAGGTGCGGGGGTGATTTCAGCAAACGAAGAACGCGCTGTAAATGTTGCCAAACGTATTCGTGCTGGCATAGTAAATGTAAACGGCGGAAACTTTCTTGCACCTGATGCACCCTTTGGTGGTTACAAACAAAGTGGTGTTGGTCGTGAAATGGGGCCTGAAGGTTTTGAGGAATATCTTGAAACAAAGACAATTGCGATTGGCGTTTAGGTAACAGTTTATGGAAAGCTTGAAAGATAAAGTGGTTGTTATCACTGGTGGTTCCAAAGGTTTTGGAAAAGCCATTGCAACAGAATTAAAAAGCAAAGGCGCGAAGCTTGCCCTGATTGCTCGCAACGAAGTTGATTTAAAAAAAGCACAGGAAGAATTAGGCGCGACTGATGTCAGCATTCATGCCGTTGATATTTCCAACAGCGAACAAGTCAACAAAGCTTTTGAAGAAATAAACAAGCTTTATGGTCACATTGATTATTTCGTGAATAACGCCGGTCTTGCAAAAATTTCCAGAAGTGATTCATTGAAAGACGAAGATCTTGCTGTTCAGATCAATACCAACCTGCTTGGAAATATTTATTGTTGTCGTGCTGCTATTCCCTATTTAAAACAAAGTGCTGCTAATGGCAGCAACAGTCGCATCATCAATGTTTCTTCTGCGACCGCTTTTCATACTGATGAAATGGCACACATGTCTGTCTATGCAGCAACAAAATCTGCCATTGAACGCTTCAGCCGAGAACTGAGAAGAGAACTGGAAGAAGATGAAATCGGTGTCAGCATTGTTCGCCCTGGCGCAGTGATGGATACAGATTTTTCTTCAAACCTGGATTTCAACTTATTAAAACCTGCGCTTGAAGCCTGGCAGGATACAGGTCCTCACTGTTATCAGGGCATGAATGCCAGTCACGTTGCAGAAGCAGTAGCTTTCTGCCTATCGATGCCAAAAGGTGTTTCGGTGGATTTGCTGGAAATTCGTCCCAGTCAACGAATGAAAAAACCTATTTTTTAATTCTAATTTCTAGACTTTTTATTTCAAAATTATAACTTCGGAGAACAACATGGATTTTACTAACAAGACAGTTATTGTGACAGGCGCTGGAGGTGGTATTGGCGAAGGTTATGCCAAAGCTTTTTCGAAACGAGGAATGAATGTTGTTGTCGCTGAACTCAATGCTGAACAAGGTCAACGTGTTGCTGATGAAATTGTTAAGGAAGGTGGCAACGCTATCTTTGTTCAAACCGACGTTGGTAGTGAAGAATCTGCTGATGCTTGTGTTAAAGCAACCGTCGACAAATATGGACAGGTAGATTATCTGGTTAACAACGCTGCAATTTTTGGTGATATGAAAATTCAGGGGTATCTAGATGTAGATATGGATTATCTTGAAAAATTCATGCGCATCAATGCACATGGTTGTTTAATCATGACCCGTGCCTTTGTTAAACATGTCGACAGAAAAGTAGGTGGTGCCATTGTTAACCAGTCTTCCACGGCGGCGTGGATGAACATCGGTTTTTACGGCGTTGCCAAACTGGCACTTAACGGTATTACCACTTCTCTTGCTGGAGAACTGGGCTGGAGAAAAATTCGTATTAATGCCATTGCACCAGGACCAACTGAAACACAAGCACTTCGCAATACTGCAGGTGCTTATGCTGATGAATTAGTAAAGCAAATGCCTATCGCTCGTTTGGGAACACCCCAGGAT
>JBECKS010000077.1:0-11331 GCA_040235395.1 Pseudomonadales bacterium
GGGAACTTTCAAGGGGCGTTAGGTTTCTTCGATGACTATCTCTGGAAACCAACTAACGAGCTATCTAAGACAATGTCAGAGCATTAACCCCTTCACCGTTTCTGGAGCTGAGACTTGCGAAGAAAAAATGGGCATAAGCGCTAGCCAGAAAGCGACTATAGGGAGCGGTTCTAGCGCGGCCCAGGTTTTTTCAAGCAAGGTGAAGGCAGTCGCGTAGCGACCTTCAGGGTCGGTGAGAAGTTTCTTTGCTAGCTTTCTTTTGAAAGAAAGCTAGTCGCCTATAAAAGGCGAAAAAGGGTGTAGCTAAACACAAAACCTAGAAGTCTTGGAAATTACTACTTCTTTGTCATTTCGAGCGAATGCGAGAAATCTGGTTTTCAAGAAGAGATTTCTCGGCTTTGGCTTCCTGCGTCGCCCCACCGCCTACATCCATGTAGGCGTCGTCACTACGTTCCTCGAAATGACAGTACTGGATTCCCACCCCCCATTCAGGCCATGACCCGAAAATAGCTATAAATAGCCCAAAAGGCACAATAAACACACCATTTATCAGCAAAAACAAGCACTTCCATACCAAGCCTGCCCTGTGTCGATTCCCTTCTTTACACTTTCATAATAACCTTAAGAGATAGCTTACAAAGAGGAGAGCTGAATGAGCCTAGATCCCGAAAAAATGCTGGAGCGCTGTAAATCAGGACAATGGAGTGTTGACGATTTTGACTGGCACAAGAAGCCAGAAATTCAACTGAGTAAAGAAGATGAAATCCGTGTGGTTCAACTTTACCTGAACATGTCCTATATCGAGCTTCTGGCGGGTGATCTTTTCAAGGCACTGCGTGATCGCATGGAAGATCCTACTCTCAAGGAAATCTACAACTGGTGTTATATCGACGAGCAACGTCACAGCGAAGCTGCTTTCCGCTTGTCTAAGTATTTCGACCAGAACAACTACCAGCTCTATACCCCAAACATTGCCATGCTGAAATTCTTCCCGCATTTCAGTAATGCAGTGCGCACATTGAACCCGGCGATTGCCAATATGTTCATTCTCACTGGCGAGCTGATTCTCGATATCGCCCTGCTTCGTGGCTTGAATAATTACGTAGAAGATCCGCAAAGTCGTGCTGTGGTGGAAAAAATCAATTCCGACGAAAGCCGTCACCTGGCGATGGACTTTTTCATGTCGGAATACTGTTCTGAAAACAACATGTCCATTAAAACCGGTAAGAAACCCCTTCCAGGCATTCTGAACCCCGACCTGCGTGGCATTGCCATGTGGGGTCCCTCCTTCTTTAACGAAGTATTTTTCCGCCCCATGAACGTGCTGGATCCGGAAAATGAGCAAATGGAATCCGTAGCGCGCCGTTTACGTCGTTTCAATTTGCGAGACGAAGTGCAGAAGAATCCAACTGTTAAACCTTTCAATACCATGGCTGACTTCTTTGAAAGTACCCTTGGTAAAGGTGTGGGCTGGATGATGCGTAAATCAGCCAAACAGTTTGCCGATGTGGATTTTGATTTCATTCTTGCGGGTCATTCCAAGAATATTGGCCTGAACAAGGGCGAGAAAACCCTGAAGAACACCAAGGGTGCTACCGAGCTCGCTGAAGAAATCATGCAAGAGGAAGAAGCACTCGCTTAATCCTTAAATAGTAGTGCAAAAAAAAGGGCAAGCCTTGTGAGCTTGCCCTTTTTATTATGTTGCTTTCCAGAAATAGTTAGAGAACAACAATACTTTCAGCTTGTGGACCTTTCTGACCTTGAGTCACCACAAACTCAACGCTCTGACCTTCCTTAAGGGTTCTGAAACCATCACCCTGAATCGCGCTGAAGTGTGCAAACACATCAGGGCCAGATTCCTGGGCAATAAAACCAAAACCTTTAGATTCGTTGAACCACTTAACGGTTCCTTTTACTTTATCAGACATATTTATATCCTGTTTTGTTAATGATTTGCCCTATTCGGGCGGGTGTAGCTTGGAAATGGAGACTTGGAACTTGGTAACTCACAGGATACTTACATGAAAACACTTAACATGAAGACTGTTGGGTCGACAAAGCGCAGGCTTTCTTTCTTTTGCTAGGGCAAACTCTATCGAAGCTAAATTTTATTGTCTAGGAAAAATTGAAAGAATGAATACGACAAAAACCCGAATAACCCTTAAAACACTTCATAGCGCACGGCATTCTTACCGGATTTCTTCACCTGATACATTAATGCATCGGCAGTTTGCAGTGCTTCTTTATAGGGCTTGTCACCTTTACTAAACACTGCCACGCCGATACTGAAACTGATATTCCACGATTTCTCAGCCATGGCTTGCAGCAAATGCTCCCTCAGTTTTGTAAAAACTTTCTCAGCCTTTTCAAGGTCAGCAAAAGGCAATAGCACCACAAACTCGTCACCGCCCACTCGCGCTACGGTATCACCAACACGGCAATGTTTATTCAACTGCACGCCCACTTCCTTTAATACCCTGTCTCCCATGCCATGACCCAGGCTGTCATTGAGTTGCTTAAATCCATCCAGATCAATAAAACCTAAGCTCACGGAATAGCCATGACGTTGAGAAAGATGAAATACCTTTTCTGCTTCTTCCTCAAAAGCACGCAAACTACTCACACGAGTTAAGGCGTCAATGCGAAGTAAATCGCGCTGCTTGTTCAGGTTTGTTTTCAAGCTAGAGAGCAAACGCGATACCGCTATAAAAATGAGAAAGCGGGTAAAGGCATTCCAATAGGGAATCCATGCTTCGCTATAATGGGTAACCAGTGAGAAGTCGACAAACCACCAGAAAGCAGCTGATAGTACGCTCAAGGAAAAACCCGCCATCCAACCCAAATACCAGGCAGCAAAGGCAATCGGAATCAGGTAAAACACAGCAAAGGAAATTTCACTCCCCGTGAAATAGTCTAAAGAGCCAATAACTACTAGCAGCACTAAAGACAGGAAAACAAGTTGCCAGCTGAGCAAACGACCAAGGTGCTGATTTAGATTGAAAAGAAAAGCCACTTTAAAACCAGTTAAATAACAAGAAGGAGGTGCTAATGTGCGCGCATCCTTAAGAAAAAACAAGTATCTGCTAAAGCCCCTTGCACTCACTGCAAAATGGCGAAAGACTATGGAATTAAAGCCACATATTATGCTTAGAAAATAATGAAGCAGCCAAACCTTAAACAAGAAAATAACAGACAACTTAAATTAAGGATTAATGAGTTGTATAACGGCAGTAGCCCAGGTGCTAGAAATTTTCGCTGGGGCTTACTTGCCTTTGATTTAATAACCATCTGTTACTTTGTTGCCATCACCTTCTTTCATGATCTCGGTGAATTACATCCCGTTGAAGTAACAATCGGCATTCTTTATTTTGTGGAATTCTGCGCGCGCATCTACATCAGCGACACAAAGTGGCGAGATATCCTCCACCCCGTCGGTTTAGCCGATTTAATCGTGATTGCATCTTTATTGGCACCAACCCTTGCGCAAAATTTCGGTTTCCTGAGAGTCGTTCGTTCCTTAAGACTCCTGCGCTCCTATCACATGCTAAAAAACCTCAGGGAACAATCCGTATTCGTAAGACAGAACGAAGATGTGCTCTTCAGTGTTATCAACCTGATGATTTTTATTTTTGTGATTACCGCCATCGTGTTCGTCACCCAACAAGGTGTAAACCCGGCAATCAATGATTATGTTGATGCGTTGTATTTCACCATTGCCACCTTAACAACCACAGGCTTTGGCGACATCACGCTGATAGGCACCAGTGGTCACATCCTTGCGGTGCTGATTATGATTTTTGGAATTTCACTTTTCCTGCGTTTGATTCAAACCATTTTTCGCCCTGGAAAAGTAAGATATGAATGCCCTACCTGTGGTTTAACCAGACACGATGTGGATGCAATTCATTGCAAACATTGCGGTAAGGTACTGCACATTACAACGGAAGGCTCTTAAACGTTAGCGACTCTAGATTTCCATACCAGGTTCACTTTCATCCTTAACACCCAAATGCCGTTTAATCTCTACATTCACATTCGCATGTGATTCAGCATTTTTAAGTGCTTCTTCGCGCGTAATCACGCCCGCTTTAAACATCTCCATCAAAGACTCGTCAAAGGTCTTACAACCCGTTTCATCGCGCGTCATGGCTTCCCTGATTTCATTAATTTTTCCATTCTTGATTAAATCGGCAATGTAAGGCGTGTTTAACATCACCTCAATGGCTGGTTTTCGACCACCCTGTTCAAGAATCACTAGCCGTTGTGAAACAATGGCTTTTAAATGCAGTGAAAGGTTCAGTAACACCTGCTCACGAAATTCTTCAGGATAAAAACTCAATATACGCTCGATAGCATTCGATGCATTGTTGGCATGTAAGGTCGACAGACACAAATGCCCCGTTTCAGCATAATTCAATGCATGCTTCATGCTTTCGTAATCACGAATCTCGCCAATCACGATCACATCAGGCGCTTCACGCATGGCGTTACGTAAGGCGTTAGAAAAAGACAAGGTATCCAGGCCAATCTCACGCTGGTCAACGATGGATTTCTTATGGCTATGAACAATTTCAATCGGATCTTCAATGCTAAGAATATGACCACGTTTATTCTGGTTACGATAATCAATCATCGAGGCCATGGTGGTTGTTTTACCCGAACCCGCTGCGCCCACAATTAATACCAATCCACGCTCTGCAATCGCCAGCTCGTTATACAAAGGTGGTAAACCTAATTCATCAACGCTTGGAATATCCGCTTTAATGAAACGCGCCACCATCGCCATGTGGCCGCGCTGCTTAAACACGTTTAATCGAAAACGTCCGAGCCCTTCAATATCAATCGCTTTGTTTAGCTCCAGGGTTTCAAGGAATTCCTTCTGCTCAGGCTCTGACAACAAAGAGAACACCAACCTTTCAATATTCTCTTCATCCAGATCATCGGTGGCCACAGGTTGCGATATGCCATCACGTTTAACAAAAGGCTTGGCGCCCACACTCAGGAATAAATCTGAAGCACCCGATTCAGCCACCAGTTTTAACAATTCGTGTATTTGCAGCATAAAAAATCTCTTGATGAATGCTTAATGCGCCTATTAAAGCATGTAGCTCAAAGCTTCGCTAAACCTTTTAAGGGCCACACGCTACCTATAATCACTTTACTTGCGCTTAAACAATGAAATCCTGAATAAGATAATCCCAGGCAAAGGTACAGAGCACGCTGAACAACAAAGCTGAAAAAATAAAGCCAATCATTGCCCATTTCTTATCAAGATTTCCGCCACGGAATACCAGAAAGGATTTACTCACGGCATTGCCCAGCAAGATGAAAAAAATCAGCTCCATTAATGAACTATCAAAACCATATTCCCTTTGACTGGTAAGCACCGATGCCAGAATGGCGTGTGCCTCAAACAAAGAGACAAAAAAGGTACTCAGGTTTTCCGACAAACCCAGTTCAGAACCAATAAAGCGAAATGAAAATACCAGCACAAGCACAAACAGGGAAAATCGGGCAACCGTCTTCCAGACAATGGGGTGATCAATCAGAATCTCGGTATCAACGAAGTCGAGCGCACCCCCATCATCATCCGCGGGATACACCAGAAAAAGAAAAATAATCAGGAACAAACAGAAGACTAATTGCGACAGGAAAGGAAGATAAAAAGTAAAACCAATATTTCCTGCAATCACCCACATAATAAAAAGGCATTCGCAAAGCATGGCACATAAAGCAAACAGGAGCGTGATTTGTAAGTCTCTGGCGCCAAGCCTTGAAAACTTCCTGTCATTTAATATCTGAAGATAAACCACCGTGCTTGATACCAGACCACCAACAAAACCCTGCACCTGAATATGGCTGCTTTTTGCCAGAAAATGAAAGCTAAAAAAACTGATGAGCTCCAGACTCGCCACCAGCGGAATAATTTTCAAAAGAGGGTAATAAACAGCAATACCAAAAAGACAGGCCAACACCGCCACATCAAACCAGAAATGTCTGTCTTTAATGTGATAGGTAAGCGGTGTTTGATGTTCCATTAACAATCAACATTCAGGGAGCAGCACTACGCATGATAAAAAAAGCGATAACAGTGATAACCAGCGCAACAAGCATCACAAGACCCAAACTGCCAGATGCACTGGTTTGTAAACGCTCATTAATCAAAGGATTCTGTTCAAGAAAATGTTCAACCAAGTCTTTCGCTTCTTTCAAACCAATATTCTGTTCCTTACGCACAATTTTTATCGCTTCTATTTTGCTTCCCTGCTCAAGCGCTTGCGTGGCACTTGGGCTCAGTGTGACTCTCTGCATTATCATTACCGATCAGTATTTGAATTACGCACCCAGATTATTTTTACTAACTTGTCATTCTTCTTGAATGCCAATATTTATCTTTCCAGTAATAATCATTCAAATTGGAAATCATCACACCTTTACTGGTAGAGGCGTGAAAGAATTTTCCGTCTTCAATATAAATACCCACATGCCTGACTTTGTAACTGGTCTTGAAAAACACCAGATCACCGGCACGCAGCTCACTACGTTTTACTTCCTTTCCTGTTTTAGACTGAAGCGCTGTGGAACGAGGGATTTCAATACCTAGATTTTCACGATAGGTTAAATAGACAAGTCCGGAACAATCAACGCCCTTTTTGGAAAGTCCGCCCATTTGATATTTCACACCATGCCATTGCTTATACTGTGAATAGATCTTGCTTTTTACTTCCTTGGAATTGGAAAGACTGACCTGTTTCGAATTCGTTATGGTCGCCGTTTGAGATGGCGGCTGGCTACCACAACTCGGCAAAACGATTGCCAACACCAGAAAATTAAAAAACCAGAATAGTTTCTTCATACAAACCTCCATCGAAAGAGGATTTTATTTAATTGACCTCAACACACTTGAAATCGTAAACAAAAGCAAGCCGGCAATAAACAGATAACCGCCCCAACTCAGCTCAAGTATATCTAAAAGCAGATTAACGACCTGATCCTGCATGGCCGATGTGACTTTATCGCCCATTTTACCAAGAAAGCCTGTCTTTTCAGGTTTTAAATAACTTTCAATCACAGGGAATAACAAAGTTACCCAAATGCCAATGGGCGCCAGGAACAGCAACCTGTGTTTTTTAACTAGAATTAAAACGGGCCCAAGAATCGCAAACAGAATCACCACATAAGATTCATAAGGCGATATTCTGTTATAGGTTAAATCGCCATAAAGAGGAATTCGGGTTAAAGGAAGAAATACCCCGGCTATCACCATCGCAGCCGAAATAAAAATACATAGCAGCACTAATTTGTTAGAACCTTTCATATTTATAACCTGACAAATGTACAGTTAATATTATTGTAATTGCACTTAACGAAATCGATACCTGAATCTTAAATCATCATTGGGTAGTGCGCCGATAGCGCCGCCTGCCGAACGGGTCATATCCAGTTCAGGAATGTGCGTGTCTATCAAGTCAAAATCCAGGTAATGCAACAGCTCAGCAACAACAATCATCACCTCATTTTTTACAAAATGCCTACCTGGACAAATATTGCCGCCACCACCAAAAGGCAAGAGATTAAACTTGAGTTTTTCATTTTTATAAGAAAATTTATTTGGCCCAGAGCGACCCAAAAAACGATCCCACTGAAATTCATTAGGGTTTTCATAAATCTCTTCGTTTAAATGGGTTAAGCGAGGATACAGAGCTGCGAACTCACCTTTCTTTAACACTAAGGTTTTTCCATCATATAACTCAATAGAAAGATCTTTTTGTGCTTCTCGAACTAAAAACGAAGAAGCTACTAACCTCAGGGTTTCACTAACAACTGAATCCAGTTTAGGTAATTGATTAAGGGTTGTTGTATTCAACACGGCTGCACCATGTGCAGTTTTACTTTCACTGTTTGCAAACAGCGTATCGATTTCTTCTTTCAAAATACCATGTAAATGTTTGTCTCGCAGAATATGAACCAAGGTATAAAACATAAACACAACTGTGTTTGATTGCGATGCCCACAATAGACCAATATCAAGTGAAGGAACATCCTCAAACGGATTCGCCGATTCTCTCGCCATACGCCAACGTTCTTTTGATAATTCGCAGGCATCTTCCCTTTGCTCTACAAGCTTGGTTTTCAAACCATGTTTAGCTTTCTTGATACCTGGCATACATAATTCGGGCATACCACCAACAAGCTTGAAAAAGTTTTTATCAAGCACATCAAACTCTTTCCTAAGCTCTGGGCTATATAAGCCCTTACCAAAAATTGCCTCTAGCCCTGCTTCGAAAATCAGATCGCTTGAAAAAACTTTTAATCTTGATTCCTTCCAATCCTTACTCACATCACGAAATAAAAGTTCTTCCAGATTCCTTTGCATGGTGGTTGACATCTTATCGAGTTCAGATCCATACAAGAGCTTGGTCTGGGCATCAATCATACCTTCTTCAATTTCACTTTTTTTATACGCTTCTACATCATAACCAAAGGCCGCAGCACCCGTTTGTAAATTTAATTCGTCAGCAGTGAGATCCTTGGAATGTTTAAAAAATGCGGGGTAATCCAGAGGATTTAGCAACACATTAATATCCCTATTACCCAGGCGAATACAAAACACATTGCCATATTTTTCCTGACATGCTTTGAGAAAAACATCTGCGTTCTTCCCAAACTTCAGGCCTGCACCGATAAAGGGAATATAACTAGGGACTTTGGGAATTGCCGTATCGTTCATTGCTTGTTCCTGTCTTTATCCTTTTATTCTTAATGCTTAAATCTTCTCAATGTTTAAACCCGTAAAAAACCATCTGGCTTTAAGCTTATCCAACATTCTAAAACCTTGATGTTAATAGCTCCTACCTTAGAGGGATTATAAAGCTAGTAATTCAGTGTTTAACTAACCATTCTAATTCTGGCTTTAATATCATTCCCAAGCGCTTTTAAGCTGCCATTATAGTACCAAAGCAAGCCACAAATGGCGTAAAGGCATAACGAAGCTGGATAATTCGCATCACGTAAAAGTCTTAGCGTCTCTGGATTTACAAAGTGCCAGTACAGCCAGTAACAACCATCTACGGTGAACCATGCGTAAAAAATCATCAGCGGGAATTTCGACCATCTTCTTTCAACAAGCACATGCATGCTCCAGGGTGCTGTCAAATACGTGAAGATCGCCATAATAAAGCTAATGGGAATGTCCCAATCCTTGGCATCATAATAGAAAGAACCAGCAATCAATAAAGTTAAGCCTACAAATAAGGTAAAGAGCTTCCATGGTCGGCGATATTCAAGGATTAATAAATCTATGTTTTCTCTTTTGATGAATCGCATAATTCAACGGGATATCCATAAGGCACAAGTGATTTCGATGTTATTTAAAGCGGCAAGGGTTCAAGCTGCTGTAAAATATAATGCGGTACCAACAGCAATCACAACTAGAACAGCGAAAACCATCATGCCGACAATTACCTTGTCTCTTTTTTCGCCAAACGTTTTATTGATATTATCTAACCAACTCATTTGCTTAGTCCCTCACAAAAAAACTCCCTAATCTCCGGGCGAAGTGCTGCGTCCAAGTGTTGTAGCTTGTTATTATTCTTTTTCATTTTCTTTGCCATGCCACAACCTTAATACAATTATGTCGTAGTCTTTTATGAGATAACGAATCGTGTAATTGCCTACAAACAGATCACGAATCATTTCTGGTTGCGGCGCTCGCAAAACTTGTATACCCGTTTTTGGAAATACTTTTAATTTATCAATGCCAATAAGAAGCTCATTGGCAATCCTTTGCGCCGCAACTGGATTTTTAATCTCTATGAACTCGCGAAGACGAGATAAGTCGGCTATAGCCTCGGGGGTATAACTGATTTTCATTTTGTAGGGGCAGATAACTCTTTATCAGTGCCCCAACTCTGTAGCCATTCAGTAACATTTTTCTCATCAACTAATTTACCTTCTTTAACTGAACCAAGAGCTGCCAGAGTATCTTCCCAACGGCTATCTTCCATCATTTGACGTGCAAGGAACTCTTTAATTGCCTGATTTATAAGGTAATTTTTACTTCTGTCTAGCCGTTGGGCCAGATTTTCAAGCGGCGCTTCAACCTCTTTTGAGATTCTTAGACTAGTTACACCCATGGCACACCTCCAAAGTATTACGATGTATTACATGGTATTACTTTGAATAGACTGCGTCAAAAATGACTTAAAAGTCGCAAACGGGGTGAAGCTTGCTCATACAAATGACCTTAGGTCTAGAGGGGTGAAGAGGTGAACCACAGTCACTTGTTATGGGCCATTTATTCGAATCTCCCTATTTCACCTTCATATTTGCAGGTTGCTTTTTCGCATATCAACTTATCCGCAAATACCTGATAAACTTCACCCTCCAAAAAAAACACCACATCGGCTAATTGTTTTTCTGTTTTAAACGGGCCAACGAAAACTCCACGGCTACCTTCACACAAGGACGTAAAAAGCGGAGTCGGATTATTTTCCCAAAACGTAACCCCGATATCGTTTGTAAAAGCCATCTGTTTTCTCCCGACGTAGCACTCAACTATGATTTCGCCCCTATCTGCAACTGAAGTTTCAATATCTGCTTTTAAAAACTTGTGGGCTGCCTGGCCACCCATTCTAGAGTGCTTTCGAAAAGCTAGGTAATAACCATCATTGATTTTTATATGGTTTAAAATGGGTAACTTGTTATTGCATTTAAAATTAAAGAGGCCTTTTTGAGAGTTTTCATCAAGATTAATTGGTATACAAAAATACCCCTCGAATTTAGATTCGAGCTTTATGAAGTTATTTTCAAATATTGCATTTTCTATTTCTCCCGGAAAATCTCCAATATAAAATGTTCCAGATTTATTCTTTAAAAATATTGGAAAGTCACAGCCAGAACTACCGCAGGAAAAATAATTAAATTTATTATCACCATAGTAAACCGGATGTAATTCGATAATACTCGCTTTTTCAAACTCAAATTCTTTTCGCTCTGATTGTTCTAATATTTTTTTTGCGACTTGACTAATAACATCCTCATTTTCCATTTCTTCAAAGCTAATATCGCTTGTTTCTTTCGCAATTCCGAACATGTTTTTACTAGCAAAATCCCAAATATATTTTGGTACCGGTTCATCTGCGGCCAACGTAATAGGCCAAAGCATTACAATTATAAATATTCTCAAATGCATAAAATGGCCCCATAACGAGCCCGTATAAAAACTCGATTTTCGTTGTTATTTTTCTTATTTGAGTGTGGGTTTATTCTACCCACATTTGTTTAACATAATCACCATTTATAGGTAATCCACGGTAACACTTTGGTTTT
>JBECKS010000114.1:0-3430 GCA_040235395.1 Pseudomonadales bacterium
AAGGCAGTCTTGGTACGGAAATAAGCTTGTATTGTGGTAAGGAGCTTCTTGATACGCTTTCTAAAGTAGATGACGAATTACGTTTTGCTTTAATCAGTTCTTCAGCAAGTTTGAAAGCACTTTCAGATGCGGGCAGTGACTGTATTGCTACAGGACGAGAAGACCTGAAGGTTTCGGTGGCAGCATCAGCCCATGAAAAATGTGCGCGCTGCTGGCATCATCGTGAAGACGTTGGGCAGGACCCCCGTCATCCTGAGCTTTGTACACGTTGTGTAGAAAACGTTGAAGGTGAAGGTGAAAAACGTGTGCACATCTAGCGCTTTTTTTAAATAGGTGAGTGAGTTGTTGCTCGAGGCTAATACACGGATTACCTTGCACTTTTCCATCCAAATGGAAGATGGTGATTTAGTCGATGGCACCAGAGACAAAGCGCCGGCCACTTTTGTCTTTGGTGATGGCAGTCTCTTACCTAATTTCGAAAAACTGCTGCTTGGTCTGAAGGAAGGAGAGCGTAGGTCTTTCGTGCTCACACCCGAAAAAGCTTTTGGAAAACATAATCAGGAAAATGTGCATGCCATTCCAAGAACCCAGTTTGTTGACAATATGGAGCTGGAAGAAGGTTTGTTAATTGGCTTTCAGGATGCTTCAGGAGAAGAGCTTCCGGGCTTAGTGAAAACCATCAATGAGCAATTTGTGTTGATTGATTTTAATCATCCCCTTGCAGGAAAAACTATTATTTTTGATGCTGAAATTATCAAACTTGAGGCTCTTGACGCTGAAATGCTTGTCAACTGGATTGAACAGCGTTTGAATGTAGCAAAGACTCAATAAGATCTGAGTAAACAACTTATGCAAATAAAACTGGCTAATCCAAGAGGTTTCTGCGCAGGTGTCGATAGAGCAATCGATATCGTTGATCGTGCGCTTGAAATGTTTGGTGCGCCTATTTATGTGCGTCATGAAGTGGTGCATAACAAATTTGTTGTGAACCGTTTGAAAGAAAAAGGTGCTATTTTTGTTGATGAGCTAAATGAAGTGCCTGATAACAAAATTGTTATTTTCAGTGCTCACGGTGTGTCACGAGTGGTGGAACAAGAGGCGGAAGAAAGGGGTTTGAAGGTATTTGATGCCACTTGTCCCTTGGTCACCAAAGTTCATATGCAGGTACTAAGCGCCAGCAAGAAATCAGATGAATGTGTTTTGATTGGTCATGAGGGCCACCCTGAAGTGGAAGGCACCATGGGGCGTTTTCAATCTGAAGGACTAAATAAAATCTATCTGGTGGAAAGCGTTGACGATGTAGAAAAACTGGAAGTTAATTTTCCTGAACGCCTTCATTACTTTACCCAGACAACACTCTCAGTTGATGATACTCAGGAAATCATTGAAGCACTTAAAAAGAAATTTCCACAGATACAAGGGCCTCGTCGTGATGATATCTGTTATGCAACCCAGAATCGTCAGGATGCTGTAAAGCAATTGGCGATGGAATGTGATTTGGTGTTAGTGGTAGGTTCGGTAAACAGTTCAAATTCAAATCGTTTACGAGAACTTGCTGAACGTTGTGGAAGTGAAAGTTATTTAATTGATGATGCAAAGGATATTAATCCCGACTGGTTAAAGGAAAAGGCTTCGATTGGAATCACCGCAGGCGCCTCCGCACCGGAAAAACTAGTAAAGGAAGTAATTGATTTTCTGGTGAGTCAAGGAGGAGAACTCTTGGGGGAACTCCAGGGCGTGGAAGAACACATGGTATTTGCTTTGCCAAGAGAGCTGCGCACAAAGTAAATCAGCTTTGATGAGCTCTATTCTATTTCCTTTGCTTTCGATTTATCACGGGCCCATGTTCGTCTGCCTATCCAGACCGTGCTTTTTCTTCTGGCTTTTCTTAGCCGCGGATTGTCAAGGGAAAGAATACTAATACCCACTAGAGAAGCAGCAGGTCCTGGTGGTCCAGGAAAAACACCTATAACGGTTAAACCAACCCCTAACCATAAACGTTTGCTCGCGGTGTTGGGTACGCGCATTCTAAACTTACGTACCTGCACATAACGGGGTTCATTCATAATTAAAGCCTGATTACTTTCTTCAGGATTATTTTTTTCAATGCTGTCGTTCTGTTGTGAGGGCATAATGTTTACTGGCTTTTTATTTCCTGTTGGATTGAATATACCCCTTTTTTATAGTCAGTCCATCCTGTCTTGCAGACTTGTGAACCATGTCCGTTTAGGGGCAATCAATTTTGTTTTCCATGATTGACTTATCTTCAATTAGGTAGGCGCGACCTGCAAGATTAACGGTGATGACTTGCCCAAAAATATCCTCTCTTTCAGGACAGTAAAAGATACTGCCGCTTTCCATAGCATGGGCAGAGGGCTTAAAGCGAATATAGGGTCTGCCAAAACTGGCTTTTATAAAAAGATGACTGGCATCGTGAGTTACTTTATTAAAGGCAACCACTTGTTCATTGTCATCAATCTGGTGATTCTCATTGTCGTCGAAAAAAATACCCAGATGTTGTGCGTCTTTTTTTGAGCATTGTTGATTAATGCTAGGGCAAATGGTGATGGTTTTCTGTTTTATGGCGGCCTGTTGCTGGGCAAGTTTTAGGGAGTGCAAGATGAGCCTGGCAGCCTTTTCAGATTGACTGCGTTTGACGTGATTGCTGAAGCCTGGTGTTCCAGCGAGACTTAATATGGCAATGATTGATAAGACAATCATGAGTTCAAGCAAACTCCATCCTTGAGTGCTGTTCATTTTCTTTCCTTGAATTATTGGATATTTAGTTCCTAATCTTCCTGATCTAATCCCAGTTTTTTTAGTCGGTAGCGAAGTGAGCGAAAGGACATGCCTAGCTTCTTTGCTGCTGCAGTTCGGTTCCAGCGTGTTTCTTCCAACGCCTTGAGAATGGCATGTTTTTCAATGTCGCTTAAATGGTCTTCTAGCGCAACACCAGGGGGAAGTTCATCACCTAAGCGTTCGGAGTCGCCTTCTTTTTCAGATACTTTTCCTGATTTTGCTTCTCCCAGAAGCAGATGTTTTGGTAATTGCAGATGGTCGAGTTCAATGGTGTTGCCATCGCAGAGAGTGATTGCGCGCTCCAGGGTATTTTCAAGTTCTCTGACGTTTCCAGGAAAACGATAACGCTTAAGCGCTTCCATCGCCGCAGGACTGACAACAGGTGCACTAATTTGCCAAGACTTGCTGATTTTCGAAATAAAGTGTTTTGTCAGTAAGGGAATATCATCCACTCTTTCCCTAAGAGATGGCACATGAAGTTGAATGACATTGATTCGATAAAAAAGGTCTTGCCTGAAATCTCCTTTTTCAACTTCTTCGCTTAAGTCTTTATGAGTAGCACTAAGTATGCGTACATCAATTGGGTATTCTTCCTGTGCACCAACAGGTCGAATAGCTTTTTCCTGAATCG
>JBECKS010000123.1:0-10755 GCA_040235395.1 Pseudomonadales bacterium
CCTTCTTCTTCAAAGAACTCATCCAGTTCCAGAATCCTGTAACCAAGCGGCAAAGCCAGATGAATATCAGTTTGCTTCACACCCATAGCAAAATTCAAGCTTGCTACTTCACTAATTGGATAACCAAAGTTCAGACTAAAACCTTTCTCATTGGTGATACTACTGGAGCTTAAACCGCTCTGTTGAGAAATATCTGTTTCCTTAAGAAAAACATCAAAACCCCTGGTCACACCATCTACCGTGTAATAAGGATTTACAAAACTAAAACCATAATTTCTTGAATAAGAGCTGTGCTCAAAATTAAAACTGACCTTATTGCCCGTTCCCAGAAAATTATTATGTTTCTGATAGATATTAATCGATGCGCCAACGCCAGGCTGGTAGGAAAGGCTGGCGCCTATTTCTCCAAAATTTGATTCTTCAACAAGATAATTAACATCAACTAAATCTGGTTCACCTGGCACCCTTTGCGTTTCAGCTTTCACCTGTTTAAAGAAACCCAAACGATCCAGACGTGTTTTTGATTGCTGGATACTTGCAGTTGAAGCCCACGCACCTTCCATCTGTCTCATTTCCCTTCTCAGAACGTCATCCTGTGTACGCTCATTCCCCACAAAATTAATACGTCTAACATAGGTTCGACGCCCAGGGTCCACAAAAAAAGTAATATCAACGGTCTTGTCTTCTTCGTGAATATCAGGAATTCCATTCACTCTCGAGAAGATATAACCCTCATTACCTATGTAGCGGGAAATGAACTCGTTAGTAACGGTAACGTCACGATGAGAAAAAGGTTTACCCTCTCTGACGACAATCAAGGACTCTAGCTCCTGTCTCGGCGCCACCAGATTTCCAGCAAGCTTTACATTCCTTACCGTATATTTATCGCCTTCATCAACATTAACGGTTACATACACTTTTTGCTTATCAGGTGTAACAGAAACCTGTGTAGAACTTACATTCATCTTGATGTAACCACGATCAAGATAAAAAGAACGCAAGGCCTCAAGATCGCCCGATAGTTTTTCCCGCGCATAGCGATCATCTTTTTTGAAAACCGTCGTGAAATGCGGCTCTTTCAATTCAAATTCATCAAGCAATTCCTGCTCAGAGAAGACTTTGTTGCCAACTATCTTTACCTGGCGAATGGAAGCCACTTCGCCTTCATAGATAGTGAGTTTTAATGCAACCCTATTCGCCTGGCCCTCAATGATTTCTGCATCAATTCTTGCTCCATAACGACCTTGTGCCACGTAAAGCCGCTTCAACTCCTGCTTCATGTGTTCCATTACATTGCGGCGAAATACTTCCCCCTCTTCCAGACCCGCATTTTTCATTCCATCTTTCAAAGCGTCAGTTTCAATAGTTTTATTGCCTTCTATTTCAATCTTGTCGATGGAGGGTCTTTCCTTAACGACAATGACAAGCACATCACCATCTCGTCCAATTTCTACATCTTCGAAATTTCCAGTACTGAAAAGTAAATCAATACTTTTTGAAATACGCTCACTACTGATTTGATCACCAACATTAATTGGCAATACAGTAAAAACACTGCGAGCAGGAACCCGCTGCAAACCATCAACACGAATATCCCGCACATAAAAATCATTTATCTTGGCGAATAGCTGGCCTGAACACAGCAGCAGGAGGGATAACAATAAAAACCGTTTAAACATGCTGCTTATAGACTTCCTGAAGTAAAACGCGAAACATCATTGAAAATGGCAAAGCTCATAACCAGCAACAAAAGTGTTAATCCCATTTTCATCAATCCTTCCTGAATTTTTTCTGGAATTGGCTTGCCGATAATTAATTCCACAAGGTAAAAAAGAATATGCCCCCCATCGAGTACAGGAATGGGTAGTAGGTTCATGATGCCTAAGACAATACTTATATAGGCAACGAACATAATATAAGGAAGCAAACCAATTTCTGCATAATGGCTTGCCAAACTGGCAATCATTATTGGTCCACCAAGATTATCTCTTGCTAGATCGCCCACCACGAGCTTCCAGGTTGATGTAATAATCAACACGCTGGTATCCCAGGTTTTTTGTATTGCAACAATCAAGGCTTCTGCAGGATTATAAGTGACTTTTCTTATCAAACGATCTGGCCACTCAAAAGGCTTAACCCCCACACCAACATAACCATAAGTCGCACCGGATTTATCCTGCTTAACAGCCGGTATTACATCAATCTCAACTAAAGTGTTATTTCTATCTACTTCAAGATGAATGGCCTGCTCAGGATTCGCTCTGATAATTTCAACCCAAGCCATCCAGTCGCTAACCAACTGATCATTGGCTTTAAGAATTTCATCGCCAAGCTGTAAACCCGCTTTCAGACCAGCACCCCCATCAACCAGGTCTCCAACGATAGGAGGAATTGTGGGTTGTTCAGGCTTAATACCCAATGCTTGAAGAGGGTCAACCTTCTCATTAATCACCAAAGCCTTTGTTAAATTGATAACACGCGTTTTTTCCTGTCCTGTAGAGTCCCTTACCGTAAATGTAAAACTGCCTGGCTCTAGCACACGCATAACAATCTTTTCGACCACTTCATCCCAGGAAAGCACCGGATCCCCTTCAATGCTAATCACCTCATCTCCCGGCTGAAGACCAGACTCTTGTGCAATAGAATCCTGCTCAACAGATCCTACAAAAGGTGCCAACACTTCCTGCCCACCTAAAAAAACGGCCCAGTAAACAAGCACTGCAAAAATGAGATTAATTAAGGGGCCTGCTGCAACAATGGCAATTCTTTGGGCTGCTGGCTTTCGATTAAACGCATAAGGTAAATCATCAGGTTTAACATCACCTTCACGCTCATCAACCATTTTTACGAAACCACCCAGTGGTATCCAGGCAATGACAAATTCAGTTCCTTTCTTATCGACCCATGAATACAGGGATTGCCCAAAACCAATGGAAAATTTCAACACTTTCACACCACACATTCTTGCGACAATAAAATGCCCCCATTCATGAATACCGACAAGAATGCCAAGAGCAACAATAATTGCGATTGTTGTATGAAGGATTTCTAACAAAACAAACCTCTAGATTTTTATTTTTTCAATATATGAGCTTGCGAGTTCTCTTGCTTCTTTATCAACTTCCAGAACCTGTTCTATATTTTCCACTTTATTTTCTATGACATTATCAAGAACATGTTTAATGACATCCGAAATTGCCAAAAATTCCAGATTTCCTTTCAGGAATGCATCAACAGCTTCTTCATTTGCAGCATTCAATGCTGTCACAGCAAAAGCACCTCTTTTGATTGCTTGATACGCAAGCCCAAGACAGGGAAAACGTGCTAAATCGGGTTGTTCAAATTGAAGACTCTGTTCTCTTACAAGATCAAGAAAATTAACGCCTGTTTCAATTCGCTCAGGCCAGGATAAACCATAAGCAATGGGGATTTTCATATCAGGATTTGCCATCTGTGCTAACACAGAGCCATCAATGTATTCCACCATGGAATGAACAATACTCTGGGGATGAATGATAACCTCTACCTGCTCCGGGGGTAAGTTAAATAGCAGGCAGGCTTCGATAACTTCCAGCCCTTTATTCATTAAGGTTGCTGAATCCACTGAAATCTTTCTGCCCATTTCCCACTTTGGATGTTTACAGGCTTCATCTGGACTGACATTAGCAAGGCTTTCCAGACTTCGAGTCAGGAAAGGACCACCAGATGCCGTAAGAATGACTCGCTTCACCGACTTTCTGACTTCTTCTGTCATTTCGTGAGCCATTAATGACTGCTGCTTTTCAGCAAGACACTGAAAAACAGCATTATGCTCACTATCGATTGGAAGCAGTTCAACACCATTTTTTCTAACACAGTCCATGAACAAGCAGCCACTCATGACCAGAGATTCTTTATTAGCAAGAAGAATTCGCTTACCCGCTTCTGCCGCTGCCAAAGTCGCTTTCAAACCTGCTGCGCCCACAATGCTTGCCATCACCGTGTCGTTGCCTTGAGAAGCTGCTATAGACTCCAGACCCTCGCTTCCACTCAACACCTCAAGATGCTTTAGCGTATCAATGGCACTCACCTTTTGCTTGAAGTGCTCTGCAGCATCTTCATCAGCCACCACAACCATCGATGGATGAAACTCAAGGCATTGTTCCAACAAACAATCAATATTCTTATGTGCACTTAAGGAATGAATCTTAAATCGCTCAGGATGCTGACGAACGAGCGAGAGCGTGCTCTCACCAATGGAACCGGTTGAGCCAAGAATACAAAGCGTTCTATGTTGAGCGGTTGAAGTCAAAATATATTCCTAAGCCTGTTTCAGGAAATTCAGGCAAATAAAAGGGTGCTGGCAAAATAGACTGGAACGGCTGCTGTTAGACTATCAATGCGGTCTAAAATTCCACCATGTCCAGGCAATAACTGACTGCTGTCTTTCACGCCGCTGGAACGTTTAAAGAGACTTTCACTCAAATCACCTAGCACAGAAAATAAAACAACTGTCGTGAATATCGCGATGGATTGAATAATGGACAATTCATTCAAACCAACCAGATTCTTCAATAGCAGGCCAATAAATAGTGACACAACAAGACCACCCAAAAGCCCTTCAATACTTTTTCCTGGACTAACTTTTGGAGCTAGCTTGTTTTTGCCAAATTTCCTTCCAAAAAAATAAGCGCCAATATCTGCAGCCCACACAAGCACAAACACAAACATCATAAGCCAGGGGCTTTGAGCCTGCAGTTCCACCACACCAAGCCAGGTTGGAATCAGAATGGCATAACCAATTATCGCTTTTATCGGTAATTTATCTTCCCAAAGGGCTTCGCTCTCAGGATAAGTAGCCACCAGGTACACAGCCATTAACCACCAAACACCACCAAAAAGGTATATCAGAGCTGAAGGTAAAAACTGCGAAACAAAAGCCAAGACCAAGGCCAGAAAAATATAAACAGCCTGAGCTGGTAGCTCCTTTAAACCAATCAATCGACTCCATTCCCATGAAGCCAGCACAAGCACAACACTCATAGCAATTTTAAATTCTGGATTCTCAAGAAAAAAAATCAGATACAGAACCGTTGGTATCAATACAACAGCAGTTGCCACTCTTTTTTGTAATTCACTCATCACTGCTTCCTTTTTGAAACTGTTTTTGTCATTCAGCCACTTTGGCCAAAACGTCGTTCTCTATCAGAAAAAACTTCAAGGTCACGAAGAAATTTTTCACGTGTGTAATCCGGCCAAAGGCAATCATTCACCAATAACTCTGTATAGGCAAATTGCCACAAAAGAAAATTACTGATGCGATAGTCACCACCTGTCCTTATACATAAATCCGGATCTGGCAAATCAGCATTACAAAGTAAATCTGAAAAAAGTTCTTCAGTAACTTCTGATGCTTTCAATTTTCCATCAACACATTGTTGAGCAACATTTTTTGCTGCCTGAACAATATCCCAGCGCCCACCGTAATCAACGGCGATAGTTAAGGTTAATCGTTTATTGTTTCGTGTTAGCTGTTCACAGTAATTCATTCTTTCAACAAGTTCTGGCTGAAATTGATCCCTGCGACCAATAACACGCAAAGCAACAGACTTTTCGTTCAGTTCCTGAATCTCTCGTGTCAGGGATTCTATAAACAGGCCCATCAATGCCTGAACTTCCTGTTCTGGTCTTTGCCAGTTCTCGCTACTAAATGCGAACACGGTCAGTGCGGGGATACCTAATTCTGCACAGGTTTCAATAATGCAACGCAGAGGTTCGATACCTGCCTTATGCCCATCACTATTCTTGAGATTTCTTGCTCGGGCCCAACGACCATTACCGTCCATAATAATGGCAACGTGTTGAGGTAGCTTGGCATGCTTGGTTGTGGAGGATGAAGCAGTCATAGACACGCCTTGGAAAAATACTGAATGGAATTACACTTCCATTAATTCTTTTTCTTTTGCTGCTAATTGCTGCTCAATTTTAGCAATGTATTTATCAGTAAGTTTCTGGATATCATCCTGAGCCTTACGCTCTTCGTCTTCGCTGATTTCCTTTTCCTTAAGCAAATCCTTTAAATCCGAATTAGCATCGCGGCGAATATTTCTCAAAGCCACTTTTGAGTGCTCACCTTCTGACTTAACAGTCTTTACCAGATCTCTTCTGGTTTCTTCTGTTAAGGCAGGCATAGGTAAACGAATAACGGTTCCTGCAGTTGCAGGATTTAATCCTAAATCAGAGGTCATAATGGCCTTTTCAATCACAGGCACCATATCTTTTTCCCAAGGGCTAACATTTAAGGTTCGACCATCTTCTACAGAGATGTTAGCCACCTGATTCAATTGTGTAGGGCTTCCGTAATAATCCACTCGAATGCTATCCAGTAAACTGGGATGCGCTCGACCTGTTCTTATTTTTTTTAAGGCAGTCGTTAAGGCTTCAACCGTTTTACTCATTCGGCTTTCTGCATCTTGAATGATTTCTTTAATCACAAGTTTCTCTCCATATCAGCCATATCAGCCTTATCAGCCTTATCAGCCTTCTCAGTCAGCCTAGCCTTCGTTATTGATTACTGTGCCTTTAACCTTGCCCAGCATAAACTTCAACAGGTTACCGGATGTTGTCATGTCAAAAACGCCTAAAGGCATTCCCTGATCTCGACATAAACAAATCGCTGTTGAATCCATCACTTCAAGCTTACGCTCAAGCACTTCATCATAATGTAAATGATCGTATTTCGTTGCGTTCGGGTTCTTCACAGGGTCGTCCGAATACACGCCATCCACCTTGGTTGCTTTCAGAACAATGTCAGCGCCCACTTCAATGCCGCGCAAACACGCTGCAGAATCCGTGGTAAAGAATGGGTTTCCAGTGCCTGCAGCGAAAATAACCACTTCGCCATTGCGGAGGTGCCTAATAGCTTCTCGTCTATCGTAATGTTCCACAATGCCACTCATGGGAATAGCTGACATCAAACGGGATGAGATATTCGAACGCTCCAGCGAGTCACGTAAAGCCAGCCCATTCATGACAGTTGCTAGCATACCCATATGGTCGCCAGCCACCCTATCAAGACCAGCCTTACTCAAGGCAGCACCCCTGAAGAGATTACCACCGCCCACTACCAAACCAATCTGAACACCAATACCCACAAGCTGGCCAATCTCAAGTGCGATACCATCCAGAACCTGTGGATCAATACCAAATTCCAAATCACCCGCCAGCGCCTCACCACTTAGTTTTAACAAAATACGTTTATATCTTGCCTTATCACTATTCATGGGCATGTATGACTTCCTCTTTGCTGGTTGATGGATGCCAACTAGGATATACAGCTGGCATCAACTTTTCACCTGATAAATCGTTGTTGGTGATAACAGGCTTTCTACCTCAAGTGAGAAGATTAACCCTTAACCTGAGCCATTACTTCAGAAGCGAAATCAACCACTTCCTTTTCAATACCTTCACCCACTTGATAACGAATAAAACCCAATACCTCTGCACCTGCTTTCTTGACCAAGGCTCCTACTTTGGTTTCTGGATCCTTAACAAAGTTCTGCTCAACAAGTGATACTTCAGACAGGAATTTTTTCACACGACCAACAACCATCTTCTCGATGATGTCATCTGGCTTGCCACTGTCTTTAGCCTGTGCAGTGAAAATTTCTTTTTCTTTTTCTACCGTTTCAGCTGGCACCTGATCTGGGTTAACAACCATTGGAACGGGATCATGAGCTGCAACATGCATCGCCACATCTTTGGCTAAATCTGAATCACCGCCTTTCAATGCAACAAGAACACCAATCTTGCCACCGTGAATGTATTGGCCAATCACACCCTCAGCAGCCTCAACTATTTCAACGCGACGAAGCTGAATGTTCTCACCAATTTCCTGCACCAATGTCAGACGTTTTTCTTCAATGGTTGTTGTACCGCCATTTAAAACCATTCCCGATAATTTGCTCACATCCGTTTCACCTGATTCAAAAGCCGTGGCCAGAACAGCATCAGCAAAAGCCTGCAAACCTTCACCACGCCCAACGAAATCCGTCTCACAATTCACTTCAATAATCGCGGCTCGCTTACCATCATCTGATACCTGAATTCGAATAGTACCTTCTGCTGCCGTACGACCTGCTTTCTTGGCAGCTTTTGCTTGACCAGATTTACGCAGGTTTTCAATTGCTAGCTCGATGTCTCCATCAGTTTCGACCAAGGCTTTCTTGCAATCCATCATACCAAGCCCAGTACGCTCACGGAGTTCTTTAACCAAAGCTGCTGTAATTGCCATTACTTTTTCCTCATTAACATTTTATTTCACTTTAAAGACTGTATTTTTTTCAGGTATCAAAAAGGGGGCATAGCCCCCCTTTTGCTGGAATGCATGGAGAAACTATTCGTCTCTTGCTTCCTGAGCGGCTTCCTGAGTTTCAGTTGCCTCTTCAGCAACTTTCTCTTCTTCAGCAACCTTCTCTTCCTTAGCTACAACAATCTTGGTTGATGTCTTTTTTGCTTCCTGAACATCTGCCCTACTACCACTACCCTCAATACAGGCATCAGCAATAGCTTTAACATAAAGTTTGATTGCACTAATGGAATCATCATTACCGGGAATAACGTAATCAACACCATCAGGGTCACTGTTGGTATCAACAATACCAATCACAGGAATACCCAGTTTTCTGGCTTCACTGACAGCAATGTGCTCATGATGTACGTCAACAACAAACAAAGCATCTGGCAAACCGCCGATGTCTTTAATACCACCGAGGCTTCGTTCGAGTTTTTCCTGCTCACGAGAAAGCATCAGTGCTTCTTTTTTAGTCAGACGATCAAAGGTGCCATCGTCAGCCTGTTTCTCGAGTTCTTTTAATCGTTTGATAGACTGACGAATCGTTTTGTAATTAGTCAGCATACCACCCAACCAGCGATGGTTAACGTAAGGCATGCCCGCTCTGATTGCTTCTTCTTTGATGGTTGCACTAGCAGCGCGCTTGGTGCCCACAAAAAGAATCTTGTTCTTGTTTGCTGCCAATTCGCTGACAAGTTTCAGCGCAGTGTTCATGGCTGGCAAGGTGTGGTCTAGGTTTACGATGTGGGCTTTGTTGCGAGTACCGTAAATATACTTGCCCATTTTAGGGTTCCAGTATCGTGAACGGTGTCCGAAATGAACGCCAGCTTTCAACAGCTCGCGCATAGTTACTTGAGTCATATTTTCACCTGTATTTGGGTTAGGCCTCCACACTTCCCATCATCCAACCCTATTCTTTCGAATCAGGCACCCGGACTCAGTGACGAAGTATGTGCGTATTTTTTCAGGTAAGTCCGTAGTCATTAAATACCAATGAACTCACCCCGTTTGATTTGCTGAAAAGGAATGCATCTCAGCGCGCGGCTTTATACCATAAGACCCCTTGTACAACAAGGGCTAGAGCGTGTTAAGCAGACCTGAGAAGTAGTGCTAACTGATCCACCAACTCTGACCAATCGGCATCATTTTCCAGAGCCTGCCTAAGAAAGCATGCTTGCGAGGTACTCCAGAAGCTTGCCTCATGAATTAACTGCCCTTCTGACAGGCTGTTTTCGGTGATAAAAAGCCTGATTGCTTCCTCCGAACTATCGAGTCCTAATTGATCGAACAAAGAAGCCAGACTATGAATCCCTGATTCCATCGTTATCCTCCGTATTTCTCAGACCTTGAAACTCAAATGCGCAAGCTCAAGGCGTAGCTATGACCTAGCCCAATCCTATATAATGCTGTCCCTTCTAGAAAGTAAGTTCAAGCCACACATAATCCTGAAAATTGCCCAGAAGATAGTCCAGAAAATATGCTAGCCACCAACGTTTCCATCAAGAATCAAGAAGCCCAACAAAAGATGCGTGCGGCCGGCAAACTGGCAGCCGAGGTTCTTGAAATGATTGAGCCATTTGTGGAGGCTGGTATCAGCACGGGCAAACTGGATGAAATTTGCCACGATTACATTATTCAGCAAGGCGCTATCCCGGCCCCTCTGAATTACAAGGGTTTCCCAAAATCCATCTGCACATCGGTCAATCATGTGATCTGCCATGGCATCCCTTCCGATAGCAAGGTTCTTAAGGAAGGCGACATCATCAATATTGATATCACCGTCATTAAGGATGGATACCATGGTGATACCAGTAAGATGTTCGCCGTTGGGAAAATCTCTCCACTGGCTGACAGGCTGATTAAGGTCACAAGGGAATGCCTTTTTCTAGGTATCGAACAGGCCAAGGCCGGCAATCACTTAGGCGATATCGGTCATGCTATTCAAACCCGGGCAACAAAAGAAAGATTCAGCGTGGTCAGGGAATACTGCGGGCATGGTATTGGGCTGGTTTTTCATGAAGAACCTCAGGTTCTCCACTACGGCCAGCCAGGCACTAGAGAAGAAATCCTTGAAGGCATGTGCTTCACTATTGAGCCCATGTTAAATGCAGGTAAAGCTGATACACGCCTACTCCCGGATAACTGGACAGTTGTAACCAGAGATAAAAAACTCTCCGCACAATGGGAGCATACGCTGCTGATTACCCCTTCAGGACCTGAAATCCTGACCCTACGCAAAGACGAAGTGTAAAAACAGAACTTATGATTGCCCATCGAAGCGACTCCTTTCACATTCGCCTACATCAGGTTTCAAAACAGTGGCAACAAAGTGGCTATGCGCCAACCTTTTTCAAACAGGCAATCATTGAATTCAGAAAACAGCTTTTTGAAAAATTCAAACAGGGTGAAGACGTTGCAAAACT
>JBECKS010000212.1:0-8732 GCA_040235395.1 Pseudomonadales bacterium
CGCACGGATTTTCCTATTAAGGATTCTTTCTTTGGCAGATTGAAATACCAGCACCCAAGCATAAGAAAAATTTTATGTGTGTCTGAAAAGATTTCAGAGATTGTAAAATCAGGCATGAATAGACCAGAGATTGTAGAAACGGTTTATAGCGGTATTGATCTGGAAAGATTTAATGTGCCGGCCGATGAAAGTTTTCGTGAGCGTAATGCTTTGGCAGTAGACGATATTCTGGTGGGTAATACCTCGGCCATTGCTGACCAGAAGGATTATTTTACTTTCCTGAAAGTTGCCAAAGAAGTTACGGAAAAAAACGAGCGTATTAAATTCCTGATTATTGGCGACGGCCCAATGAAAGAAGAGATTAAAGCGTTCAGTGACGAACTTGGGTTAAAAGGCAAAGTTATCTTTACGGGTTTTATTAACAATATTCCTAATGTGCTACCGCAACTGGATTTGTTTTTTATGCCAAGCAAGGAAGAGGGCTTGGGAACTTCACTTCTGGATGCCATGATTTGTAAGGTGCCCATTGTTTCTACAAGAGCAGGTGGTATTCCTGAAATTGTGATTGATGGCGAAACGGGATTTTGTGGTGAAGTGGGCAATGTAGACATGCTTGCGGACATGATTCTGAAACTGCTTGCTGATCAGTCAACGCAGGAAAAGTTTGTAACGAATGCCTATAACATGGTGCTTAACAAATTCGATTACCGTACGACTGCGGAAAAGACCTTGAAAGCCTATAAAGAAGTATTGGTTTAAAATTTCTTTTTATCAGGAATTACTTTCTTACGTGCTATTTTCTAACGTTGATAGCTTGCCCGTGTTCCTTGCTGTCATCACCCATTAAATATAAATAAGCTTGCATGATGTCTTCGGGTGCTGGCAGGGTTTCGGGTAATTCACCAGGGAAAGCAGCTTTGCGCATGGCTGTGCGTGTACCACCTGGGTTTAAGGAATTCACGCGAATATTACTGGTGTTTTCCAGTTCTTCAGCAAGGCACTGCATTAGGCCTTCAATGGCAAATTTCGACACGCTGTAAGCGCCCCAATAGGCTCTGCCTTTCCTGCCAACGGAAGATGAAGTAAAAATCATGGACGCTGCCTTGGACTTTTTCAGTAAAGGCAAGCAGGCTTTTGAAAGCATAAAAACACTGTTCACATTTATCTGCATCACCTGATCCCAAACACCTTTGGGGTAATTTTCAATCTCACATAAATCGCCAAGCATACTGACATTATGCAAAAGCCCATCAAGCATACCAAATTCTTCTTCAATGCCTGCTACCAGCGCTTCATAGTTTTCTTCAGTAGCATATAAAAAATCCAACTGGCACAAGAGTACACTCGGTACCTCGGGGTTATGTTTTTTCAAGGCTTCAATGTCATCGTAAAGTGTTTCAAGGTTTTCCCTGGTTTTACTTAAGGCAATTACCTGTGCACCATGCTTGGCATAAGTCAGTGCGGCTGCTCTACCGATGCCAGAACCTGCGCCAGTGATGAGAATGTTTTTATTTTTGAGTAAATCAGAAGGTGCCTGATAATCGCCAAAAGTGAATTTAATATTTTTCATTTATTTAATGCAGTCGAGAGGGTGGTTGATATAAAAATCTGCTTGCCAGTTTTGCGGATCATCATTGGGTTCAATGTAACCATATAAGGCAGCAACAGTTTGCATACCTGCGGCTCTTCCTGAAGCGATGTCGCGATCATGGTCGCCAAAGTAAATACATTTTTCTGGGTCGACATTTAAACGAAAGCAAGCAAGTAAATTGGGTTCTGGGTGTGGTTTGGTGTGTTCCACATCATCAGGGCATACCACAACAGCACAGCGTTCGTTGATATTTAGTTTTTCGAGTAAGGGAAAAGTAAAACGTGTTGGTTTGTTGGTGACAATACCCCAAGGGATGCCGATGCCCTCTATGTGTTGCAGTAATTCATCCATGCCATCAAACAAGGCGCTGCCTTCGTCGATGTGGGCTTCATAAATATCTAACAATTCCTGACGCAAAAGCTCGAAGCCTTTATCGGCTTCATTTAAACCAAAACCTAAGGTAATCAGTGCACGAGCACCGTGAGAAACCTGTGTGCGAATGCGTTCAAAGGGAAGGGCATCTTTACCGTGCTTTTGTAAAAGCATGTTAAGCACTTTTGCAAAGGTAGGTGCGCTATCAATGAGTGTGCCATCCAGATCAAACAGAACGGCTTGGGTATCGGAATCAATCATTCTGTTCTGGTCGTTGGCAATACATCAGATAGTTTACGTCAACATTCTTACCCAATTTGTAAGTGTCGGTGATGGGGTTAAAGGTCATGCCCTTAAGTTCTTTTACCATTAAACCTGCGTCACGCGCTGCCTTGCTGAGTTCAGATGGTTTAATCAGTTTGTTGTAATCATGGGTGCCGCGTGGCAGAAGATTCAAAATATATTCCGCACCAATAATCGCTAGGGCATAAGCTTTTGGATTTCGGTTAATGGTTGAGAAGAAAACATAACCACCGGGTTTAACCAAATCATGACAGGCTTTAACGACAGAAGCAGGGTCGGGCACATGTTCCAGCATTTCCAGACAGCAAACTACGTCGTAAGTTTGCGCGCGCTCTTTTGCTAAATCTTCTGCAGTGCTGTGCAGGTATTCAATATTGAGTTCACTGTTACTGGCGTGAAGGCGTGCAACACCGAGAGGTGCTTCACCCATGTCGATACCGGTGACGAATGCGCCTTTTTCTGCCATGGCTTCACTGAGGATGCCACCACCACAACCGACATCGATGACTTTTTTTCCTGACACCTGTGCGTGTTCATCAATATAGTTGGCACGCAAGGGATTGATGTCGTGCAGTGGTTTGAACTCGCTGCTTTTGTCCCACCATTTTTCAGCAATGCTTTCAAATTTAGCGAGTTCGTTTCTGTCGAAGTTTGAATTTTCCATAAAATTTAATGCTGTGTAATTTTCTCTTGCCAGTACTGTACCTTTTTTAGTACTTCCTGTTCATCAATCAAGGTCAGTTGTTTGTTATCCATCAGGCAATGACCCTTAACCCAGACATTGCTGACTTGTGATTTGCTGGCGCTGTAAATGATTTGCGAAAGAGGATTATAAACTGGCTTGCAATTCAATTCAGATAAATCGATGGAAATCATGTCTGCTGACTTACCAACTTCCAGCGAGCCGCAGAGGGAATCAATTCCTAGCAATCTTGCACCGTTGATGGTTGCCATACGAATGAGGGTTTTGGCATTCAATGCTGCAGCATTGCCTGTAGTGATTTTTGCGAGCAAAGCTGCTGATTTCATTTCGCCGATTAAATCCAGATCGTTGTTGCTGGCACAACCATCGGTGCCGAGAGCCACATTAATACCGTTTTTTAACAGTGTATCCACAGGGCAGATGCCACTTGCCAGTTTCATGTTGGATTCCGGGCAATGCACTACGTGAACGCTGTAGGTATTAATCAGTTCGATTTCCTTTTCACTTAGTTGAGTCATATGAACTGCTTGCAAACGGGGTGAAAGAAAACCGAGTTCTGCAAAATGCTCAATGGCAGATTTGCCACCATTGGCTTTTTGATAATCGTGCACTTCCTGCTGGTTTTCATGAAGATGAATATGAATATTACTGTCGAGTTCTTCTGCCAGTGTGTGAATGCGTTCAAAGGTTTGCGCGCTCACGGTATAAGGTGCATGGGGGCCAAAGGCAGTTGAAATCAAGGAGTGATGTTTGTATTGGTCATGCAGTGCCAGACCTTTATCAATATATTCATCAGCGGAATTTGCCCATACCGTTGGGAATTCAAGAATGGGAAAACTCAACACTGCGCGCATTCTGCAAGCGTCAGCAAGCTCAGCAACCGCGTTCGGGAAAAAATACATATCATTAAAGGTAGTGGTGCCCGACTTAATCATTTCTGCACAGGCAAGCAGGCTGCCATCGCGAACAAAACCTTCACTTACCCACTTTCCTTCAGCAGGCCATATGCTGTCGTTTAACCAGCTTTGCAGGGACTGATCTTCTGCATAACCACGAAAGAGGCTCATGGCGGCATGGTTATGGGTATTGATAAAGCCGGGGAGCAGGGCGTGTTCTTCAAGTTGAAGATGTTTCCCTTGATATTTATTTAAGGCTTCTTCTTTGGGAAGGATATCGAGAATCTTTCCCCCTTTAATAATCAGGGAATGATTTTCCAGAATGTGAAAGTCTTGATTTACCGTGATGATCCATGAGGGTGAAACAATCTGTTCCACCTCGGTGAGAGAGGTATTCATGTTGACATTATTCTTGGCTTAGTAGCCCCACTTACCGAATTCCCCTTCCTGTGGCGCTTCTTCAACGTTGAGGTCTTTGGTTTCTACTTCTTCAACTACTTCATCACTTTCCTGTGAATCGGTTGCTTGTGTTTCCTCAGTAACTTCTTCTGTGACTTGTTCGGTTTCCATGTTTGTTTCAGCAGGCATGCTTTCTTCAACCACGGCCTCCTCAACAACAGCTTCTTCAATAACTTCTTCTTCCATGGTGCTGTCTTCTGGCATTGCTTCTTCGTTCATTTCTTCTGCTTCGGCTGCTTCTTCTACCATTTCAGCTGCTGGCTCAACGACTTCTTCATCACTTTTGTCTTTCTTTTTCTTTTTCTTCTTCTTTTTATCTTTAGATGAATCTGTGATTTCTTCAATTTCTGGTAGTTCATCTACAGTTTCGATGGTTTGCATTGGGCTTGGCGTTGCAGCAGGCTTGTGAACCACTTTAGGCTCTGGGTTGAGCGCTGGCCCCCTTAGCTTTTTATGTAGAAAACTATGAATAACGTACTGACCTTCAAAAACCACTGTGTAGGTATCGTAATCCCAGCGTGTGATAGGTGGTTTGCCGACGGTGGCACCAACGGATTTGGGCTCACCAAATTGTTGTCTGACTTGATCTTGAGAAAGGCCTTTTGAAGGAATCTGGTCATCGGCATAAAGATGGCTGCCAATCAGAATGCCAAGAGCAATAAGAAGGAATTTGCTGGAGATGCGCTGCAGAAGGTTCATTTGCCTTTTCCTTATAGTTATTAAGGGCTTAAGTAGCACTAAGGGTATCATTCACTCATTTTTTTAGCTAGATTTAGCGGAGCATTTGAGCCCCTTATTCACCGACTTCTTCCATTAAACGGACCTGATTTTGAGAGATTCTGCTGTATTCAGTCTTGCCCTGCGTTACCTTTCCTTTATGGAGCAGGGTGTAGATGGTCGCTATCGCTTGCAGTCGCTCAGTTCTAATAAATCCCTCAGTTCCATGATTGGGCTAGCGCTTGCGGCAGCTGTGTTGCTGATTGTGCTATCCATTGTTAATGGTTTTGAGCGCGAAATGCGTCTGAAGATTCTTTCCATGGTGCCCCATGCGGTGATTCACCGGAATCAGGGTATTGAGGATTGGCAGGCGACAGCCAATTTCCTCATGTCTGATCAATACGATAAAAGTCTGGTTCGACCGATTGCTGTTGCTCCTCTGGTTTCCTTTCAGGCCTTGCTGGTTAAGGAAGACCATCTTTCCAGTGCTGAAATCAAGGGTGTAATTCCATTGGAAGAAGAAAAGGTTTCCATTATTAATCAGCTGGTGACACGTGGAAGTTTTGAAGCCTTGGCAGAACAGTCCTATTCTTTGGTGCTTGGTTCTGAGCTTGCGGGGAAGCTTGATCTGGATGTGGGCGATAAAGTGAAACTGATGTTGCCCGAAGCGCAGATTTCATTGCTCGGTATGCTGCCACGTTATCGACAGTTTACGGTGGTGGGCATTATAGAAGTGGGCTCAGAACTTGATGGGCAACTGGTTTATATTCCGCTTGAGTCAGCATTGAAGTTACTCAGGCAAAAAGAAGTGCAATCACTTCGCGTGAAAATGGATGATGTTTTTAATGCCAGTTGGGATGCCTGGGAACTGGTTGCTGTGCTTAATGGAATCGATTCTTCTAAAGATAGGGAACAGAGTTGGGTAGCGATGGACTGGACCCAAACACAAGGCACGCTTTATGAAATCATTATCATGACAAAATCCATGTTGGGTTTGCTGGTACTGCTTATCGTTATTGTTGCCTGTTTTAACCTGAGTTCAGGTTTGATTATGGTGGTGCAGGATAAGCGTGCAGATATTGCGATTCTTTTAAGTCAGGGTTTGCAACCCAGACAACTTGTTAAGGTATTTTTATTACAGGCTTTTATTATTTCCTTAACAGGCTTGTTTGTTGGTTTTTGTGTTGCTGCACTGGTGTTGCAATACATTGGTGATTGGGTAAGCAATCTTGAACAAGTATTGCAAGTGGATTTAACCAGCGCTTACCCAGTTCATTATTTACCTTCAGAAATTCTGTTTCAGGATGTGTTGTTAATTAGCGTTGCAGTGCTCTTGTTAAGTTTTATCGCCAGTGTTTATCCCGCCATGATGGCTTCGCGTGTAAATCCTGCAGAGGAGCTTAAGAATGAATGAGGCTCTTGTGAAAGAAAGTTCGGGCATAAAAGGTTTTGCTGGCAGTTCACTGCCTTTACCAATCTTTATTGGCTTGCGTTATTTGCGCGCAAGAAAATCCAATCGTTCCATTTCATTTTTTTCCAGCGTGTCGCTCATTGGTTTGAGTCTTGGTTTGGCTGCCATCATTGTTGTGTTATCGGTAATGAATGGTTTTGAAAGTGAAATGCATCGACGCATCCTGGGTATGTTGCCCCACATCAGTGTAGAGAATGATTCGAAAAAAATTGCCAATGGTTCAGAAGAAATCACTGTCGATAACTGGTTGGGTTTTGCTAATCGTGTACTTGAAGATGAAGCCTTTAGTCAGGATATAAAAGCGGCTGCGCCTTTCGTGAACATGGATGGCATGTTGAACAAAGATGGTTTGATGCGTGGTATTCGTGTTGTTGGTATAGATCCGGTTTTTGAAAAAGATAGTTCCGTGCTTAATCAGTTTGTGATGGCAGGTAATCTGGATATGTTATCTAAACCTTCTCAGAATATGCTTATAGGATCATCTATCGCTAGAGAAATGGGCATTATTATTGGCGATGAATTGACCTTGGTATTCCCCATTGCGAAAGCGGGGATGTTGAGTGCGCGTTATCACACATTCAAGGTGACGGGTTTTTTTCATGTGGGTGCAGAGGCAGATGGTTTGCTGGCCTTTATTAATCTCAACGATGCTGCTCAAATGAAATACCAGAGCTCGCGCATTGATGGTTTTCGTTTTCAGCTTTTTAAAGTGGATGAAGTGGATAGGGTAGAACAAAAGATAGCTGACTATTATTCAGATCAGTTCCAATTTAATTCCTGGAAAAGTACTTACGGACAATTATTCCAGACGGTGAAGATTGAAAAGGTTATGACGGCAAGCATGCTTATGCTTATTGTGTTGATTGCTGCGTTCAATACAGTTTCAAGTCTTTCCATGTTGGTTGCAGAAAAACATACTGGGCTTGCGGTGCTGGCAACGATGGGGTTTACAAGTAAACAACTGGTTTCAATTTTTCTCGTGCAAGGTATGTTTATTAGTTTTATGGGAATTGTTCTAGGTTTAGTGCTGGGATTGGGCATTTCCTACAATCTTGAAGCTCTGATTTTGTGGGTTAATCATTTTGAATTTATCTGGGTTGCGCCGCTTAAGGCTGAAGTTGAACAAGGTGATGTGCTATGGGTTTCACTTCTTGCTTTTATTATCAGTATGGGTGCATCCATATTGCCTGCGATGAAAGCAGCAAAAATCCAGCCAGCCGACGCTGTGAGATATCACTAAGAGGTAAAGTTTTATAATGGAAAAAGATCTGGTTATTGAATGTTCGCATGTGAATAAAAGTTACCGGGAAGGTGAAGCGGTAACCGAAGTGCTTAAGGATGTGAATTTTAATCTTGAGCGCGGGGACTATGCTGCCATTGTCGGTCGTTCAGGTTCGGGGAAAACAACGCTTTTACATATGCTTGCAGGTTTGGATACGCCTGATTCGGGAAGCGTGCATGTGTGTTCACATGAAATTTCAAGATTATCTCTTAATGAGCGCGCAAGACTTCGTAATGACCATATAGGTTTTGTTTACCAGTTCCATCACCTGCTTCCGGAATTCAATGCCCTTGAAAACGTCATGATGCCTTTGTTAATTGCAAAAGTTGGCGCGATGAAAGCCAGGCAGGAAGCAGAAACCATGTTGTCGCGTTTAGGTTTGCTTGATCGTGCAATGCATCGGCCTGCAAAACTTTCAGGCGGTGAGCGTCAGCGTGTGGCTATTGCGCGTGCTTTGGTGAATCACCCGGATTGCGTATTAGCCGATGAACCTACGGGTAATCTGGATTCACAAAATGCAGAAATCATTCAGACAATGATTTTTGATTTGAATAAGGAGTTTGGTTTGAGTTTTGTGCTGGTGACCCATGATGAGAAACTGGCGTCACAGTTCCAGAAAATTTATCGTATGGAAGATGGCAGGCTAGCTATATAGCTTAGTGAAAAAAATTCTTAATGCTTTGACCTAATTATTCTTCGGCCTGTTGAGCTAACTGATTCTGCTGGACCCAAGGGCGCCTCTTGATAAGGTCTGTTTCATAATTCTGGTACTTATCTAGCAAAATGGCTTTTCTTATTTTCTTCATGGAAAAATAGGAAACATCATCGGTTATCAGGTTCACAAGAAAGGCCGGGATAACCCCACCTGGATCCACAAAAACCTCTGCTTTAAAAATCACTTCCTTTGAATCGGGAATTACCTTTGTCTCATAAAAACC
>JBECKS010000003.1:0-7655 GCA_040235395.1 Pseudomonadales bacterium
CATCACGAATCAGTTTGGTGGCGTCAAACAAATGGTAGTTTGTCTCGACATACCACTTTTCACCTTTTCCAAGATTGAACCACTCACGAGAAAGATGGAAATACAGCCTGTCGTATCCATTTGGTTCACGGGAAAGAAAAGCATAACTACGACGACGAAATGCCGGCCTCGGTTCATGCTGGCTCCAGCTGTTTTTCACCACATCCGAAAAGAGATAGGTAAAAAAATCCGTACCTGTACGCCCAGTTGATGTTATGAATGCATAGCGCATAGTGGTGGCTAAATAATATTCCCGACAACGATGGAACTCATGCGCGGCCCTATTGATTTTATTTCTTAGGCAGCACCTTCTGTTTGGGAAATTCTAGCATGATTATTTGAGCAAAACATCGAATGTCTACTGACACAAGGATAATTCTGGATTCCTGTTTTGTTAAAAAAAAACAAATCCTTGCTTAATCAATTCGAGCCGTTAAAATCAAATTCAAGTGATAATCACCTCCCATCAATATACAAAACAAAAACTTTATGTCCTGGTTTCAAAACCTTTTCTCTCGCCGGAATAACCGCATTGAGGCGTCCCCCATTTTTATAGCAGGATGTGGTCATAGTGGCACATCTATCCTCCTTGCAATTCTGGATGCCCATTCGAAAATACATGCAATTCCTGGAGAAACGAAAATAGCTGTCCAGGACAGCCAATGGAAATTCAATCAAGCCATAAAAAAATTTGACCGAATGACACTTAAGGAAGGGAAAACACGTTGGATTGAAAAAACTCCAAACAATATTCGCCATCTGGAGAAAATTCTCAATTGGCTCCCAGAGGCAAAAATTCTTTTGATTATAAGAGACGGGCGTGATGTAGCGCTTTCGATAAAAAAACGCACAGGAAGCCTTGAAAAAGGTATCGACCGTTGGCTTGAAGACAATGCAGACGGCAGACCATTCTGGAACCATCCAAATGTCCATGTCTTGAAATATGAAGACCTGATAACGAATTTTGAAAATACCGTCAAAAGCGTCATGAGCTTCCTAGACGAGGAATATGAGCCAGCGATGAAGGATTACCATGAAACTCCAAAACAGTGGTATTCAGACAAGATTGAAAAGCCTGAAAGCGCTGTTAAAAAGAATCATAAACAACATCGTAATTGGCAAATCAACCAACCCCTGTTCGATGGTAGAGGGCAATGGAAAGACCTTTCACCTGAAGAAATTGCCCTGATCAATGAGAAGGCCGGTGAAATGCTAACAGAACTGGGTTACAGCTAAGAAGCTCCTCTCTCGACATTGTTTTATTTCCAGGTTAAACGCGTCAGCATCCACTCATCATCATAAAGACGCCAGTTGCCAGTCACTTTATAGATTCTTCCATCATCTGGAATCAAACCCCTACTGGCAGTAATAAGCACAGTCATTTCTGATGTCGCCAGATGTGTATTGTGCTTATCCATTTCAATCATTGGCGGGCTAATTGTTAGTGATATATTCTGTTTTCTAATTGAATACAGGGCTAGCATTCTCCTGATACTGTCATAATCAATATTTTTACGATCACCCTTCACTTCAAAATTTTCTGAAATCACCTCATCAAGACTGTCAATGTCCAGAGTCTCAATTGCAGCCTTTCCAAGCTGAATTTTCTGAATGATCTGTTCTTCTGCAGGCGGTTTATCACCACAGAAAAACAGTAGAAGAGCAAGGATAGTTAGCGCCGTTAATTCTGTTACTTTTTTTATAGCGTTCATTTAAATATATTGATTAACAATTATTGATTGAAAAACTTTAATGCACTGTTGGCTGTTCTGAAAACAGTGCTGCTATTTCCTTCTGTGTAAAGATATGTCTCTCCTGACAGAATTCGCAGCTCATATCGATTTGCCCTTGCTCAAGAAGGATTTCCTCGAGCTCATTCCTTCCTAATGAAACTAATGCTTTTTCCATCTTGCTTAAGGAACATGAACATTGGAATTTTATTTCCTTACGATCAAGAAAGCGCAAGACTTCCTGGTGATACAGCCTGCGCATGATTTCCTGACTTTCCAATTGTGACAACTCTTCAAGAGAGAGCGTGCTTGCCAGATGCTGAAGCGTTTCCCAATCATTTCTTCTATTCTCTTTATCTTTTTCAAATTGAGGAGGTAACTGCTGCAACATAAATGCCTTCACTTCCTGTGTTGTTGTATGAAAATAAAAGAAACTTTCCAACTGTTCGGACTGGAAGAAATAATGTTTTAAACAAGCCGCCAGATTAGCACCATCAAGTGGAACAATACCTTGATAGGCTTCACCTGAATCAGGTTGTATGGTTAATGCAAGCACGCCTTTTTCCAAATTTTCAAAATTGATTTCTCCGCAAGCTTCCTTTAATTGCGCATAGGCACGCACTTGACCAAGATGGTTACACTCTGCCATTAACAAAGGCGCATCTGATTCAGAGCGCAATTGCAGAACCAGGCGCCCTTCAAACTTAAGACTCGAACTCAAAAGCGCACAGGCTGCCATGAACTCACCAAGAATGCCTTGCACACTTTCCGGATAATGGTGATGGAAATGGTTTTCAAACAGGCTTTTCTTCAAAGAGACATAACAAGCACGAACATCCTTTTCTTCGAAGATATAACGGTCGAGAAAATCATTCATCAGCTAAGGCCTGAAGCATTACAGGGAAATAATCTTACTCAAATCTAATTGCATGCTTTTATCAACGTGCTGTAAGGGGCTATCAACAGAAAACTCCAGAGGTAGCTTAGGATCCCTTAACAAACTGAACACATTTGAAAAAAGCTCTTCAGGCTTTATTTCAAGAGGGATCTTGATTTCATTTTCGCCCTGCTTCAACTCAGTATTTTCAATACCACCGTCAAACAGAACTTTGTCGCCAGATGCCAAACGATAGTTCAAATCACTGATAGGCAATACAAAATCATTAGGGTTAGTAATCTTCACACTCATGTTTAACTTCACACGACTAAAACTGGATTCCTCTACACTGAAACTACCCAGTGAAATACTGGGGCGATAAAAAACACCCTCCTCCTTAAAAGGAATATTGATTGCCAGCACCTTGACCTTGCCCTTAATGCTATAGGCAAGTTTCTCGTTATTGACCAACAACTCCTGGAATGAATCCAGGGTTTCGCCATTTAGGTTCAATGGAATAGTGACATCCACAGACTTATTAGCCGGTAAGGAACCAATATCCTGAATTGCCCCATTCAACATGGTCTTCTCATTGAATGACAATTCATAACTGAGCTGATCCAGAGGAATCGTATAGAAGTTGGTGTTAAGCACTTCAAAAACAGGATTGAGTTGAATACCACTACTACTGACATCACCAATGGATAATGTTTTAAAAGTGATTTCTGGTTCCTTGAAGTTTTTCTTAACCGCCTCTTCCATATTGCTACAGGCAGTAATAAAAGGTAGGAAAATGAGTGGCGAGATTAGAGAAATCATTCGACCAGTAACAAAAAGCTTTTTAAATCTGTTTTTCATAACATGCTCTCTTGGGCTAATTCATCTAAGGTAATCATGATAACAAACTTCAATGCTATCATTACGCTTATTTTTCACGTAAACGTCAAAACATGTTATTTGAAAAACAATTACAGCACTCTCCCGATGCTTTAGCGTTAACAGATACGCAAAAAACCAGAAGCTGGTATGAGCTTCAACACAATATTCTTGTGCTTCGTGACTGGCTATTGAATGACTGTCAGTTACATACCAACCAGCATATTGCACTACTTATTGGCAATCAGGTGGAGTTCATTGAAACCATGCTCGCTGGCATCGCTTCTGGTCTATGGGTAACGCCCATCAACACCCATTTAAGTGAGAGTGAATGTCTTTATATCCTGGAAGACTGTGATGCCAGCCTGTTGCTCTATAGTGCTGAGTTTGAAGACTTTGCAAAACAGCAGAGAGCTTGCAAAGCAACAAATATCGAAAACCTGATTGAAAAACTTTCAGAAATAGAAGCGCCTGACTTAACGAATGATGCCAAAGCAGGCGGCACCATGCTTTATACCAGCGGAACCACTGGCAAACCGAAAGGTGTGAGAAGAAATAAACCTGATTTGTTAAGTGATGCCCTCAACAACATGAGGGAAGGTGCTAACAGTTTTGGTTTAACAGGCAAAGGACCTCATCTGATTACGGGCCCTCTCTATCATGCCGCCCCCATGCTTTTTGCCATTTATGACATGCTGAACGGTGCACCCGTTATCATCATGCCCAAATGGGATAACGAACATTTTCTTGAACTACTCACTATCTACCAGGTAGTAACAACCCATCTTGTGCCGACCATGTTTGTTCGCCTACTTCATCTTCGCGAAAGCAAGGCCATTCCAGTAGAAACCTTCAACTCCCTGCAATTGGTACTTCATGGTGCTGCACCCATCGCTCCAAGTGTTAAGAAACGAATGATTGAATGGTGGGGACCGATTCTTGTGGAATACTGGGGTGCTTCAGAAGCGGGTACCAGCACTTTAGTAAACAGTGAAGAGTGGTTAGCGCACCCAGGAACAGTCGGAAGAGCACTCCCCCATCTTGAAATTTTTATTGGCGATGACAATGGACATCCTGTTGATGATGAAACAGGTATGCTGTTCTGCCGAAATAAAAAGCTGACGCAGGTATTTGAATATCACAAAGCGCCTGAGAAAACCCTTGAAGCACACCCACTTCCACATACTTTCTGTATTGGCGATATTGGTCACGTCGATAAGAACGGTTACGTTTATCTTTCTGACAGAAAATCCAACATGATTATTTCAGGCGGTGTAAATATTTACCCTGCTGAAATTGAACAAGCGCTTATCGAGCATCCTGTCATTGCTGATCTGGTGGTTTTCGGTGTGCCCAATGAAGAATGGGGTGAGAGTGTAAAAGCCCTGATTGAATTAAAAAATAATCAGCCTGCTACGCAAGAAACCATTGAAGACATCAAAGCTTTTGCAAAAGCAAGAATTGCTAACTACAAAGTGCCACGCATTATTGAATTTATCGACAAACTTCCTCGAAACGCAGCGGGCAAAATAAGGATTCAGGATCTAAAATAAATACTATTTTTCAAAATGCTGCTGCAGTGCTAACGCCATGGCATTAAAGCCAACTTCAACATCTTCCCTGAAGAGTAAATATACAAGCGGCGCAAGCAAGCCTTCGAACACATCAACGGTTTCGTAAGTACAACTTTGCTCACCCGTTTTATTGATGAACTGATCACGTCGAGCTCGCAAAAGAAAAGATAAGCCCAATTTCATATTCCAAGCCATTTGCCTGGGTTCATCCATCACACAAATAGTCTCGCTTTGCATACGATCACCACGCAAGGGCATGCGAACATATAAATCAATCCTGTCATTAAGGCGCATACTGCTTTTCACCTGATAGGTAAAAGGATTCCACTCAGGATAGCCATCAATATCAAACAGCATATTCCACACCACTTGCTGATTGGCATTAACTGTCACTTTCTGCAAACGGATTTCCTTTTTGAACATGTCTCGCAAATAAATATAAGTTTTATAAATTAACTGGCTGATGAATTTTCTCTAGCCAGCCCTGAGTTTGCTGCCATAACTTTTCTGACACTGCTGCATCTTCTAATTGCCTTGAACAGTTATCTTCCTGACATCGTCGATAATATAAGCCACTTTCAACCGACTCAGAACTACAGCATAAAATTTGAGTTTGCGCACCTTGAACAGGACTTAGAAGAATAAGTCTTTCGATCCAGGCCAATCTATTTCTCAGGGTAACAAGCAAGGGGCTCTCACTTAAACCCTTGCCGACAATGTTGGCTTGAACAGAACCAGGATGTAGACAGATAAATTTCACTTTTGTTTTCTCAAACCATTGCTGATGCATAAGCCTGGAAAAATGAATAATGGCCAGTTTTGAGCGCCCATAAGCTTTGACTGATTTATAAGGTTTGAGACCAGAAAACAATTCTTCGTTTACGGAATTATCGTGCATATGAGAGCTCACCATAACCACCCTTGCCTCACCTTCTTTTTCAGAAGTTTTCTTTAACAAGGGAAACAAGGCGTTCGTCAATTGAACAACGCCAAGGTAATTAATACGCCAATGAATCTCTTCACCATCAACAGAGAGATGCTCTTCTTTCCATTTTCCCAGCAAGTCGAAATAAACGCCCGCATTATTCAAGAGCACGTCAAGCGATTCATAAGCTTGACTGAATTCACAAACGAACTCATTAACAGAATCACTATTTTCAAGGTCCATCAAATAAATATCGATTCCCTTAATATTATCATTTTCTAACTGATTCATAAGAAGCTGTCTTGAACTTTCACTACGAACAGTAACCGCAACCCTTGCACCCCAACGAGAAAAGACAAGCGCACTTTCATAACCAATGGAACCGGGTGTCGCTCCCGTTACAAGCATGGTTTTTCCTTTTAAATCACGCTCTGGTGCTTTGGGATGGGGAAGAAAAAAATTAGTGAACAGCGCAATAGGCGCTTTAATAAAATCTGGAGTAGCCATCTGGAATGTACCTAGTGCAGACTTTCGTTAGGAAGAAAGTCTTTTAATAACAGTTCACTTTTTTCCCACAATAAGCGCCCATTGTCTTCATCAAGAGCAAATGAAGAGACTTCCTTTTTTCGCATCATATGAAGATAGGCATCTGAAAATAATTCTTCTTCCTTTGTGCAAGCCATCAATATAACTGGTTCAGCTGCCACTTCTGGAGAATTAAAGAACAAATTCATAATAGGAGACAACACAGGCTTTAATAAAGTTGGTGCTTCTCTCGCAATATTTGAAGCAATCGGTCCAGGACACAATGCCGACACAACCGCACCCTGTCCTTCATGTTGATTAACGCGTCGTGAGAATTCCTTGGCAAGGGTGGTCATATGCAACTTGCTATAACCATAGTATTTCATGCCATCTTTCAAACCATAATCAGTAAAGGCACCAAAGTGTTCGAAATCAATTGGATCAGAAGATTGATGGGCTTCAGATGCTACAAAAATAATTCGCGGTTTGTTTTCATAGCGGGAAATATCAATCACACCATCATGCACACAACGACTCAGGAACAAGCGATTTGCCAGAAAATGCACAGCAAACATGAGCTCAAAGCCCTGCTTCGATTTACGCGCATTCAAGGGCATCAAACCCGCATTGAGAATAACGATGTCGAGCTGAATATTTTTTTCTTTCAAGATATTACACAGCTTAACAACAGATTCCATATCAGAAAGATCCACCTGAAGCATTTCAACAGCATCACTACCTGATTCACGTTTCACCTCTTCACCTGCTTCAGGTATGCCACTACGGCAAGCCATATACACATTGGCTCCACGTTTTGCCATCTCAATGGCTGTTGCCTTTCCTAATCCACTATTTGCGCCCGTAATTAAACAATTTTTGCCATCAACACGTTCATTATCAGCCAAAGGTGATAACAAACCCTTCTTGCTGAACTGATCATAGATAGCTGTCGCAATTGCCGTGACTACATTATTATGTCCAACGGCATTTGCTCCGCTTTTGGTGCTTTCTTTTTTCATGCTTTAACTGCCAGGTTTTAATGTCAGGATTTATTCAACTGGAATCTGATAGTGCTCTCGATAAAAACGATATTTATCTTCAATGCTTTC
>JBECKS010000009.1:0-4832 GCA_040235395.1 Pseudomonadales bacterium
CGCTTCGATGCACCTTCAACACGCGGCACATAGCCTGAATGGAAAACTCGCGTTGGTGATCCCGAATAAATGCGTACTTCACTCGGGGTCGTAAGATATTTGGGGTCAGAGTGGAGTGCCGAAATATCTTAAATCTGTTACTTCATTGACTTGCTGCTGAAGCCGCTACAACGGGTGATGAAGCACCACACAACTGCGGGTCATTGAAACAAATAATAGCAGGAACAGGGGTTAGTGGATCAAAATCGGGAGGGATATAACCCTCAGTTCCCCCGTTAAACAGGTTAATATCCTCACCGTTTAAAAATATTCCCCGAAACTCAAAGTAATTCACGATTAATCTATTATCATAATCATCAAAATATTGTTGATAAGTTAGCTGATACCTATAGGGATTAACATTTTCATCATAATAAGGCGGATCAGAATTTAAGTTTGGATCATCATCAACAAAATAAATATTCATAAACGAACTCGGAAAACCGTCGCCGTCAAATTCTTTATCAATATCAACATCACCCAGAATTGCAACTCGAGAATAAGAACCCACAGGTATCTCGTTCCACTCAACAACGGCACCAAAATTAGAGAAAGGGTCATTATCATCGACAAAGCCTGGATCCGTAAATCTAATATGTCGTTTTTTTGCGTGTGCCATTCTGCATTGATCATAATCTGAATAATAAGAACAGGAAGTGCTATCCTTAAAGTCAACAAACTGGCCATCATTATCCTTATAAACGAATTGATCTTTATAATTATAAAAACCAATAAAGGTTGGTTCAGAAATATCTTTTGTAGCTACAACCACAGCGTCATCTTCTTCCCCAAGCTTCCCTCTATAAACAACTTGTAGAAATACATCGGTAGCATTAAAAGGTATGCGTGAAGTAAAAGGAAAGGTAAAGGTCACTTCTTGAGGACTGTCATTTATACCCAACAATGGAATAGACTCTTCAAGCGAAGAAACATATTCAGTCTGATTACTAACACATATACTAGGCTGGGGATCATTATCATTCAGCTCACCAGACAAATCAGACTCATAGCATGAATTTCTTCTAAATCTAACCACAGCTTTTAGTTTTCCAGAAACATCCATTAATTCCCCAGTAGGCGTTGTATTTTTGATTTTAAGTTTTACTTTTTCAAAACCATCTCCACCAGGTAATCCAAATATGTGCTGATGATCAGCAACTGCAAACACACCATCTTCTGGCAGGGAAATTTCCATTTCTCCCCTAAAAAAATAATTGATCATAGAAGTACTATATGCTACTGCTCTTGGAATTAAATAAGATTGAGCTATTAAATAATTAAATTTATTCAATGAATAAATAGACTCACCTTTAGCAGTTTTAGCTGCCGCATACCATTTTAAGTCCTCCGCAAAAACAGAATATGATGCTGACATCGAGTTAACACCAGATTGCATTGTGAGAGCATCATTGAAAGAAGTGCCTATAAACTGAACATACCCACTTAAAAGTTTTGTATCATCTGAGCACGCATAAACATAAGAAAGACATAATTCAGCGATGTCAAACTTAACTTTATACTGTTCTGGATATCCAATAATAATTGGACTCGGATATTTCACAGGAATTATGTTGTGCGTTGAGTAAATAGTATCTAACGAAAAAAAGTTTGAATTTGTGAATTGCGCCAATCCAAAATTATTTTCATTTTTCCAGTAATCTTCCGGATTATTAAATAAAATAACTTCGGGCGTACTATAACCATCATAGCTTAGAATATCTAAAGTCATCCCAGGATTATTCAGATCAGGAACTTTTGACCACTCGTAGGTAGCTTGCTCGTAAATACTCGGTTCGTGAATACCAGCAATACCTAGAGGAATATCTATCCATGGAATACCCGAATGAATATGATGATCATCCCTTACATGCTGTGGTTGTGCCATATCCTGTATGTGGTGAATAACCGCACCTAAATTGACAAATAACTCATTCCATTGCTCTAATCTTTTATCTATATCTTGATTCACTAGAGCTTCGTAATACAAATTCCTAGCTACCTCGTATGAATAAATATCGTAAGGCCATCTGCTATCATAACCATTTCCATCAAAAATAAGATCATCTTCATGATTATTTAAAATCCAGTTTGGTGAAGTAAAATTATTAGGAATATTCGACAAAGCTGTTCCATTAATTGGATCAAAAAAGTGGTTCATTGCCTTTATCTCAGCAGGATGATCTTCTTTGAAAGCACCTTGTCCAACCAACTCTCTTATATCGTCTAAAGCATTTTGATCTTTAAAATTTAAATTAAACCCTAACCATTCAACATTATTTAACTTGTTTTCGCTTCTTTTCATAACGTGTTCAGTTGTCATTTTTTGATGTAACTGAGCCTCATAAGCAACAATATTGAAATTTTGCGATAAAGAAAGAGCTAGAAAAGAAAGGATTTTTAAAGTCGGCTTACTATTATTCATTTTATTGTCTCTTTATAAAAACTTTCGAATGAACCGCAAATTTTTTGATACTCTTTTTTTGAATTATCAAGTCCAGGTTTTGAATTAATTCTGCTATACAGTGTTAACAAATTTTTATCAACTATTTCATTTTCTTTTACAAATTTAGGAAATTTTTTCCAAAGACAATCTTGATTGATAAAATCCATCAAACTCGTGAAATTAGAAAAATACAACTGATTAAGCATTTTATCCTTATCTTCCTCTTCCCCAAGCTCTTTAAGCTTTAATTCAATTCCGTTCCATTTAAAACCACGCTTAAAACTATTTTTATCTTTAGAATCCCTATTAACCAACACGCTGTAATGGTAACCATTTTTGTAAAAATAAAGCTCAGGTGAGTCAAAATGAATTGAAGGTCGGAAGAAAAAAGATAAATAAGGCTTAAAGCCTTTCCACCCAGGAATTACATATTCACCATTTTTATTTGTCAGCACCTCATCAATGTGAATAATTCCAACTGTATTCAACCCCTCAAGACCACCCTGAAGCTTCCATATGGCAACAACAATTACATCTGATAGTGGTTCATTTGTCTTTTCATCAATCACCGTGCCCTGTATTGGCTCATAAATCACAAAATAAGGGTTATAGATGTGGCTAAGCGTTGCAAAAAATAACACCCAGACAATTGCAAACAAAACCATAATAAGAAGTTTATTTTTAGAATTTATTTTATTCATAAGGTCACTACATCGATTTTATTTTCCAAATTCCATACGAATTTTTTTCGAAATATATGAAAAACAACATATTTTCACTGTCAATCTCTCTATTGATTGCATATTCAGCATAATAATCATGGATTTCCGAGTTTTGCAAAGATGAAAACGATTGAACAATTTGAGGTAAATCACTTTTAAGAGTTTCAAAAGTCAAAGCATACTTTTCCTTCGATTTTTGTCCAAAATGTGAGATTGCACTTTCATTATTTTGATCTGAAAGTGATAGCATTAAATCATTCCAAATATTTTTCAACAGATGATCAATATCGGCTTCATTTTGAACAACAAACTTAATATTTTTATTGATTGGCAGCCCAAATTCAGATTGCACACTAATATTCACAAAATAAAACCCGGGGGTAGAAACAACAGACTCTAATGGAAACTCTGAATTTGCTGCTACGGTATAGGTTTGCGTACCATTCCAGCTTACCTCAACATCATAGTTTTCATTGTTAACAATTTTCACTGCTAGCTTGAATGGCGCTAACCCCTGAAGCGCACCTGTTTCAATCAGAACATTAGATGGCGGAGAAAAATTACTCACACTAATGCTATGACTTGCTGTTCGGTCATCATAACTAATCAAGGTTGCTGTAATGATATTACTGCTTGGTTCCAAAGGTATTGATGCGTAAAAATGATTGCCGTTTTTCGTTGCTAATACGCCATTAACCGTAATACCTGAGTTTTCTGGGCCGCTAAATGTTCCTTCGACATCAAGATAAGGTTCTACTGCGACTGATTGCTCACTTGGTGAAGTGATTGTGATTTGCAAAGGATTTGGACTAGTATCCTGAATAACGGAAACGTTAACTGGGTCAGATGTGCCGATTGCTCCATAAAAATTTCTGGCTTTTACGGTAAGCACATAATCGCCTGCGGCAACATTATTCCACACAAATTCATAGGGTGACTCAAAATCAGATCCAATTAATGTTTCACCGGCATAAAACTCAACCAGATCTATGCCTGTATCACTATCAAAGGCATCTGCCTGAATAATGATACTTCCTGGTGCTGAATAGGTTTGCCCTGCCGTAGGTGAATTAATGATTACAACAGGTGCACCCCCCGTTGATACCGTTACATCGATGGTATCTGTATCGCTCAAGCCATCTGAATCGGTAACGGTAAGTTCAAAGGTATGCAAGCCCGCACTTAAATCACTTAGCGCCAACGTGATGCCTTCACCTACTATTGTTCCATTCTCTTTCCACACATAACTTTCAATAGTGCCATCGCTGTCTGTACTTAAGGTCGCATCCAGATTGAGTATCGCCATAACTAATTGTTAGATCGGCTCCCGCATTGGCAACTGGTGGATATAAGGGGAAAACTTCAATTTTAAAGTTTTGCTGTGTGGTTACTGAACCATTACTTACATTTACATTGACGGCATGAAGACCTGTTTGATTTTCTGTAGGTGTCCAATAAATCGTGTTTCCAATTAATGCCATACCTTGCGGCTTCGCAGATAAAGAATAGGTAAGCGGAATGGCGTTGGGATCGTTGGCAATTATTTCGTATTGATAGTTTCTTGTTACACTCGTAGATTCAATAGGAGTGCTACTAATTATTGGCGCTGCAATCAGACCATCATAGAC
>JBECKS010000026.1:0-11876 GCA_040235395.1 Pseudomonadales bacterium
AAAAAAGATTTTGTTGCTGCCAATAAATTAAAATGGAAAACAATCTGTATTGAGCGAGCTGAAAAAGTGCATCAGCATAAAATACTGGATGACGCATATAAGGCAGATCTGTATGTGCACTCATTGGTAGAGTTAGAGGCTATTCTTTAGTCCGGTAAAAAGAAAAAGTAAAAGTAAAGGTAAAAAGAGATCTTCTATGGAAGAAAATAACTTCGCAAATTGGCCAAGTTTTTCACAAGAGGAAGCAGATAAAGTTTCCGAGATTTTGTTAAGCAATAAGGTGAATTACTGGACTGGCGACCAATGCAGATCTTTTGAAAAAGCCTTTGCTGAGTTTTGCGGCGTGCAATACGCCGTTGCACTTGCTAATGGTACCGTAGCGCTAGACCTTGCCTTGAAGGCTTTGGGTATTGGTGAGGGCGATGAGGTCATCGTGACGCCACGAACATTTATTGCCTCGGCTTCCTGTATTGCGTTGGCAGGTGCGGTGCCGGTGTTTGCTGATGTTGACAGAAATACTCAGAACATCACGGCGGAATCCATTTCAAAAGTCTTGTCACCGCGCAGTCGCGCCATAATTTGTGTGCATCTTGCTGGAATGCCCTGTGATATGGATGCCATTCTTGAACTTGCTAACAAACACAATCTTTATGTGATTGAAGATTGCGCCCAGGCGCACGGAGCGCTTTATAAAGGCAAGCCTGTGGGCAGTTTGGGTGATGTGGGTTGCTGGTCTTTTTGTCAGGACAAAATCATGACCACCGGTGGTGAGGGTGGCATGGTAACGACTAACAATAAGTCGCTTTGGTCTTTTATGTGGAGTTACAAGGATCATGGTAAAAGCTGGGAGGAAGTGTATGAAAAAACACATCCGTCTGGATTTCGCTGGTTGCACAATAGCTTCGGCACCAACTGGCGCATGACTGAAATACAGGCCGCCATAGGTCGAATTCAATTAAAACGGATGCCAGAATGGCATTCGGCACGTTTGGCTAATGCTCAAGGCATCTGGAGCAAAGCGGCTGGTCTGAAGGGTTTGCGCATGCCAGCGATTCCAGAGTGGGCTGAACATGCAGCGTATAAATGTTATGTGTTTGTAGAGCAGGCTGAACTGGCACAGGGCTGGAACCGTGATCGCATCATGGAGGAAATCAATCAACGCGGAATACCTTGTTATTCCGGTTCCTGCGCCGAGGTTTATAAGGAAAAAGCTTTTGATAAGACCCAGAGTGATGGTCGAACATGGCGTCCGCGAGAGAGATTGCCTGTGGCAAAAGAATTAGGTGAAACGAGTTTGATGTTTCTTGTGCACCCTACCTTGACCCCGAAGGAGCTTGACCTGACTTGTCAGGTTATCGAGGATGTGATGACACTAGCAGTATCAAGCTGAACTTAGCGGAAGTAACAGTGAAAGAATATCTACGTTTATGGCATGTAAGAGTTCTCGCCTGGCCACGTTGGGCGAAGAAAGCTGTGATGATTACAGCAGATGCAATAGCGTTTCCGGTCATTCTGTTGTTTGCCTATATGCTTCGCCTCGACATCTGGCCATATGTTCCAAAAGACTTATGGATGCTGGCGGCAGCTCCGGCATTGTCTATTGCCGTACTTTACATGCTGGGCACCTACAACATGGTAGTGCGTTTTATTGGCGCTGAAATGGCGGTCACCATTGCGAAAGCCATGTTTGTTTCTTCTGCCTTGCTCGCAGCTCTTGCCTATATGGTGCCTGCCGAGTTTGTGCCACGCTCGGTTCCTTTTATCTATGCAGTACTGGGAGCCTTATATTTAAGTGCTAGTCGAACAATTGCGCGCCGCTATTTGTTGTGGGCCAGTGAAAAGAAAAGTGATCGTAAACTGGTGGTGATTTACGGTGCGGGTAGTGGTGGTATTCAGTCAGCTTCTGCAATGATAAATGCGGGTATTTATCAACCCGTTGCGTTTGTTGATGACAATCCCAATCTGCACAAGCAGCTGTTATTGGGTTTGCCTGTGACTAGCCGTAAAGGGCTGGAAAACCTGATTGAAGAGCGTCCCATTGAGGCGGTGTTATTGGCTATGCCTTCGGTATCCCGGCAGCAGCGTATGGAAGTAGTTAACTTTCTGGAAACCCTTAATGTACCGGTTAAAACCATTCCCGCTATTGCCGACATCATGTCTGGCAAAGCACGTATTGAGGAAGTGCGTGATGTAACGCTGGAAGAGTTGCTCGGACGAGATCCTGTTTCACCGAATCAGGACTTGCTGGAGTTGGCTGTTAAAGAAAAGCATGTGCTGGTGACTGGCGCTGGTGGTTCCATTGGTAGTGAATTGTGTCGCCAGATTCTTCGTTTGCATCCTAAACGTCTAGTTTTGCTGGAAGTCAGTGAGCTGGGTTTATATTCCATTGAGATGGAGTTGAAAGCTCTTTGTGAGGAAAATGGAATTGAGTTGAGCGCAGTGCTTGGATCGGTAACCGACAATCAACTGCTTTCATCTATCCTCGCCGATTTTGAAATACATACGGTTTATCATGCTGCTGCCTATAAACATGTTCCCATGGTTGAGCAAAATGTCTGCTCAGGTGTTAACAATAATGTATTAGGGACACTAGCAATTGCCAGGGCAGCTGAACTTGCGGGTGTAGAGCGTTTTATTCTGATTTCTACCGACAAAGCAGTGCGTCCTACCAATGTCATGGGTGCAACTAAACGTATGGCAGAAATGGTTTTGCAGGCTTTGGCTGAAAATGGCAGTAAGACTATTTTTACCATGGTACGTTTTGGCAATGTGCTGGGATCGTCCGGTTCCGTAGTACCTTTGTTTCGTGAACAGATTCGCCGTGGAGGCCCTGTTACCGTCACCCATCCTGATATTATTCGTTATTTCATGACCATACCCGAAGCAGCACAGTTGGTCATACAGGCGGGGGCCATGGCGCGTGGGGGCGAGGTTTTTGTGCTGGATATGGGCGAGCCGGTGCGCATACTTAATCTGGCAAACACCATGATTCATTTAATGGGCTTGTCGGTGAGAAATGAACAAAATCCGCAAGGTGATATTGAAATTAGTTTTACAGGCTTGCGTCCCGGTGAAAAACTGTTTGAAGAATTGTTGATAGGTGAGGACAGCCAGCCAACTGATCATCCGGCAATTTTGCAGGCACATGAGGAGCTATTACGTTGGTTGGAAATGGAAGAGGCGATAGTTCGCTTGATAAAACATTTAGATGAGAGCAATGAACTTGCTATTCGTAAGTTGCTTCAGGAAGTTGTTACCGGTTATCAGCCTGCACAGCATGGTTGATTTTTCTGAGTGTTTAATTTCTGTATGGGTGAGAGTAGCTCGTGGCTCGGGATTTGCTATGAGTCTAGTTTTTCATTTTAAACAAGATTTGATTTCGCCTTTTACGGCGACTTACTTTTTGTATCGACAAAAAGTAAGCAAAAAACTTTTGCCCTGCGAAAGTTCTAATCCTTCATCACTGGCAAACACAAGGTGCGCCCAGAATCGTTCCCGACGATGCTGGGCTCAATTTTCATCCATGAAAATTGCCCCTGATGTTTGCAGGCGTTCTTCAGGGAACTTTCAACGGGCATTGTGTTTCTTCGACCGCAATCTTTGTAAAACAAAAATCTTACTTAGTTGTATGATGTATGAGTGCCAACCCCTTCACCGTTTCTGAAGCTGAAACTTGCGCAGAAAAAAGGGGTTTAAGCGCTAGCTAAAAAGCGACTATAGGGAGCGGTTCTAGCGCGCCCCATTTTTTCAAGAAAGGAGAAGGGAGTCGCGAAGCGACCTTCAGGGTCGGTGAGAAGTTTCTTTGCGTACTTTCTTTTGAAAGAAAGTACGTCGCCTATAAAAGGCGAAAACAATTCTTGTTAAGAAATAAGATTTAAACTCATTGCGAGTTAATAGTTCTTGTCATTTTCGTAGGAATGACAGAAAACCTCACTCCACATCGCCATTTTTTTTCATCTGCTCAATTTCACTTTCCGAATAACCCAGCGCCAGCAGAATATCATCTGTATTTTCCCCTACAGCTGGCGGCCTGACCGGATTAAGCACGTCTGTTTTTTCCAAGCGAAAAGGCGCTTTGCTTACTGGGGCTTTGTGAGAAAGTTCTGGTGCATCGATTTCAACTTGCAAGCCCATAGCTTTTACTTGGGGGTGATCAATGGCTTCTTGCATATTCAGGATTGGGCCTGCAGGCACTGACATTTCACCAAGAATTTCCAGTACTTCATCGTTAGTGCGATCAAGAAACCACGGTTGAATTTCTTCACAAATACGATCACGCTGCTGACCACGTTTGTCATCACTGTTGATGGATTCATCTTCTAACCATTCTTCTTTACCCAAGGCTTTGGCTAGGCGTGCGAATAAGGCATTACCCACCACGTGCACAATTACATGACCATCTTTAGTTTTATAAACATCAGAAGGGCCAGAGGTTTGTGAACGGCTTCCACTTGGAACACGATTGATTTGTGTTGCGCCCTGTTCGCACAAGTTAGGTCCAAAAACAGAAATAGCACTTGCTAATAAACTTGCTTCCACTTTCTGTCCTTCGCCCGTGCGCTCTTTGTGCCAGAGTGCGGCAAGGGTGCCCATGGCGGCCGTCATCGCAGTACTGTTATCCACATAAGCTGCTGAAGTCTTCACGGGTTCTCCGGGAAAGCCAGTGAAGAACATGGTGCCTGACATGGCTTGCGCGATTCCATCAAAGCCTGCTTTTTGAGCCCAAGGTCCTTCACTGCCTAATGCCGTTACCCAGGTAAAAATAATATCGGGCTTAATAGCTTTCAGGCTGTCATAGTCGATGCCCATTTTTTTCAAACCCGCTTCGGGCATGTTGGCTAACACTACATCTGCGCTTTCGATTAATTGTCGCTGTATCTTCTGCCCGAGTTCGCTTTTAGGATTCAGACCAATCACTTTCTTGAGAGAGTTATTCTGGTAGAACATGCCGCCATCACCTTCGCTACCATCTTCTTTGTGAAAGAGTGGTGAGACATAGCGATCTTCACTGCCGCCAAATTTTTCAATGCGAATCACTTCTGCGCCAAGGGTTGCTAATAGCCAGCCAGCATAAGGCCCTGCAATATAGCGTCCAAAATCAATAACGCGAATGCCTTTTAATAAAGAATTATTCATAAGTTTTCCTTTTTATTTAATCAGACCTTTACTTAATAAGACCTAGCTGTTCTGCCAAGGCAAGGTAGTTCTGGTAGCGCAATTCTGGAATTTTACCTTCATTTACGGCTTTGCGAACTTCGCAATCGGGTTCTTTGTCATGAACGCAGTCTCGAAACTTGCAAGGCGTGGTGATGTTGGCAATTTCCCTGAAGGCTTTTTGTAAGGTGTTTAGATCAACATCATCCAGATCAAAGTCGCGAATACCAGGTGAATCAATGACGTCACCATGATTTTTCAATAAATACAAACGCGAACTGGATGTGGTGTGCTGGCCTAAACCACTTCGTGCAGAAAGCCCCTGGGTTTTAATTTCATTGTTTCCAAGTAATGTTTTTATGAGTGAAGATTTTCCCACGCCTGACTGACCAATAAACACACTGCTTTGTGTGCTGAGTTTCTGTTCCAGAACGTGCATTTGTTCGGCATTGTTTTTTGAGCAGGGAAAAATTTCTTCAACCACTTGTGAGTAATTTTCTTTCAGGAAGTTTAGAAATTTTTCTGCACCTGCTAAATCCGATTTATTGAGAATGATTTTTACAGGTAAGTTCAATAATTCGCAGGCAGCAAGATAACGATCAATTACCACATCGGCGGTATGAGGTTCGCAGGCAAGTACTAGAAATACCTGAGTGATGTTGGCTGCAATGATTTTCTGCTGCCCGCGTTTGTCAATACGAGCAAGTAAACTTCTTCTTTCGCAAAGGCTTTCAATAACACCGCGGTCTTCGTCGGAATCATTAATTTTACTCCAGATAACATGATCACCTACTACCATGTCAGGAATGTTTGCGCGAATGTGGCAAAGGTAAGTTTTTTCGGAAAGAAAATGATTCTCTCCCTTTTCGTTAAAGCTGCATTCAAGCAGTTCCACCTGTTTGCCATGACGAGCAATGATGAGGCCGCTATGGTGTTGTGCTTCTTTTTGAAACCCTTCAATCTCTTGTTCGTTTTGAAGGAGACGCTGCTTTTTTTCATCCTGGATTTTTTCAATCCGCCAGCGCTGTCTTCTTGTTAATTTTCGTTGTGACATGTAAAGAATTAATGAAAGCTTTGTCTGTTTAAGATAGTGTTTATAATAGTGCAAAGTATCATTGAGCAGAAATACAAAACTCAAGTTTATAAGGGCAGGGGAAAGATAATGAGTGATCGTGTCAGTAATTTAATCTGGATTGACCTTGAAATGACAGGGCTTGAGCCTGAAACAGACAGGATAATCGAGATTGCTACGATTGTGACGGATTCACAGTTGAATGTGCTCGCACAAGGCCCTGTAATTGCAGTGCATCAAAGTGACGAACTCATTAACAGCATGGATGAGTGGAACACGCGCACTCACGGACAATCGGGTTTAACCGATAGGGTTAAGCAAAGTGAAATCTCAGAAGCTGATGCTGAAAAACAAACCATCACTTTTCTGGAACAGTGGGTGGATAAAGGTGTTTCGCCCATGAGTGGTAACAGTATCGGACAGGATCGTCGCTTTCTTGTGAAGTACATGCCCAAGCTGGAAGCTTACTTTCATTATCGTAATCTGGATGTCAGCACTCTGAAGGAACTGGCAAGGCGTTGGGCGCCCGATGTGATGGAAGGCTTCCAGAAAAAAGGATCACATCAAGCGTTGGATGACATTATTGAGTCCATTGAAGAGCTTAAATACTACCGTGAGCATTTCCTTAAGTATTAGGAACCCCTTAATAACTAGCTGCGTTGTTGCTACTGCGTCGCCTAAGAGCGCCTACTTTTGGTAAAAATATTTTCAAAATGCTCATTTACTACGTGTCACTTATTGTAGGAAAAGTCCGCTTTCTCAAATATTTTTGTGACCTACATGGATGTAGGAAATGCCAAAGGCTCGTTTGGAACGAGCCTGGCCCTTGTATCAACTGCCTCGCTGACGTTATTTAAACAAATCCAGATTTAGGCAATTTCTGTATCCAGGGTGTAAGGAAGTAATGGAGGTAATCCATGTTTTGCTCTGGCTTTAGTGCAAGCTTCCGAAACACTGCCATCAATCTCGTGAGTCTGGAAATCCCGACAGGGAGTAGGCCGCTGGTCATAGATAGTGCAGCGCACTGTCTGGCCAATATCACCTAACAAGGCATTACAGCGTATAGGTTCACACCCTGTACCTTTCATAAAAACACGATGTGATGACAGTCTGTCAGTTAATTCGTCAGGTACCTGACCATCGGCGCTGGAAAGCTCCGCCCAGTAAAAAGATACTCTGAAAAAGCTACAACAGGCGCCGCAACTTAAACAAGGATTGGGTTCTGCTACCATGAAACGCACGCTCCAGGAACACACGCTAGACAACAAAGGAGCGCTGAGCATAAGTAGGCTTTTCAGGAAAGTCTATTGAATTTTATCAGGTGAAAGCGTTAATTTTTTTACCATCTATTTTCGCTATCACAGTGATGTTTTTTGAGTTGCGAAAAGGTTTGGGCGTTGGCACTTAAGGCTTTCTCAAGGCTGTTAAATACACCTTGTTTGTTACCTCGTTTGCACATTGGATTACTAGCATCCAGTTTCCTTACCTGAAGATACTTGGTCACGACGTTCTTGTTCCTATCCCTATGGTTGCTATCGTTTTGCTCTTCGACACAGTAAACCATTTTGTAGGCAGCTACTGAATAGTTTGCAGCAGATGAACCAACGGGTGCTTCTTTAGGTGCGGAGCTTTGATAGAAAGCTCCTGTGTCAATTTGATAACAGGCTCCATTACTTGAACTTTCCTCTTGGGTAGCCGCAGGCACGGCAACAGGAGTTTGGATAACAGGTGCTGAGTTTATGTTTGTTGTTGTTTGTGTTGTGTTGGCAGCGACTGCGCTTGTTCCTGCTGCTGTGTTAGCGATAACCTCGTTAGGAATGACATCCATGCCTTTCTTGCCTTTTTTCTTTTTGTTGCTTTTGTCAGCTTTATTAGTCTTATTTTTATCTTTTTGTTTTTTCATCTTGTCTTTCTTTTGTTTTCCTTTCGCTTCTCCATTTTCCTGCTGTTGATCACTAGTCATTTGATTGGTGTTAGACGATGGATGTTTAGCAAGCTGTTGGTTTTGGTGTTGAGTTTGAAGCTCAGCCGGCGTGTGTCTTTGAGTTACAGGAGTCCGTGTTGTTTTTGTCACAGTATTTTTATTTTTCCCAGACTGTTTCATCGCTAAAGCATATTGTTGGTCCAATACTTGTTGGTTAATGCTGTTGATTTGGGGTTGTGTGTTGTTCTGCGCGGAATATTGGTTTGTGTTTTGTCCCGTGGTCTGACCCGCGCTCTGCGTAGGTGCAGTAATAGGTACATATTGTGTTGTGGGTGCGTTATACATATAAGCCTGTTGCAACTGTTTAGGATAATAAACCTCCATAAAAATATGCTTGGGTGTAAAACCATCAGCATCAACAATATCATCACGAGCGCCCAACTGAACCAGAATGACATACAGATAAGTAGACTGTGAGCGATAATATTTAAAGTTCTGGTCAGCACCGTGTTCGACAACAGAGCCTGCCGCATAAAACAGAGGTGTTCTTCTTTTCCCCAAATTGCCTGGGTAGTTCAGGTCTGCACCCAAGCTCATCAGTTTTCTGATGTCCTGTTCCGGAACCTGAGGAATAAGCATGTTGTTTGTTGCAAGTGTGGTGTTATTGAAACGCTGGTCTTCATTCATGCGGTAACGTTGAAAAGCATTGTGCAAACAGTTCACTCGGTTCAGGTTCACGAGCCCCTGGGTCGCGGCAACTTCAATTTTTCTCAAGTTGTTGAACTCAGGATTGTTAAAGGCGGGGTAAGATGTCTGCCCCAATGACCACTGAACACCTAGGTCATAACAGGCCTGCCGAGTCATCCATTCTTTTTGTTGAGGCGTGTATTGATTGCCTTGCATGATAATGGTGAACTGGTAAACAGATGCTTGTTGAGCGTTGGTCATTACCTGCATGGAGCCACATGCAGAAATCAGGGTGAGGGTAATGAGGGTAAAAAGTGTCAGTACTGGATGTTTTATTGTTTTCATCACGTGAGCCTTATTATTTTTATAGTGAATGCCTTGAATCTTATCGCATGCTTGAAAAAAATGAAGAAAAGAATGATCTTGGTGGTGACGGCGCTTAATAATTCATAAAAAACAATAAGTTAATGACTAATAGCTAAAACTGAATCAATCGTAAGGTAGAGAATCGGGAGAAAAGATGATGGCAAATGACAATGTGAAAATCATTAAGGGCTTTATTGAATGCTGGTCTTCGCTAGATGTAGATAAAATAACTGAATTTTTCAGCGACAATGCCTGTTATCACAACATGCCGATTGATCCTGTGTATGGAAAGGAAAATATTCGCAATTTTATCAAAGCCTTTATTTCCACATGGGAGCAGACGGAATGGGATATTCTAAAAATAGCAGCTGAGGGAAATTACGTTTTTGCAGAGCGATTGGATAGAACCAAAGCAAGTACGGGTAGCGTTGATTTACCCTGTCTGGGTGTTTTTGAACTGGAAAATGGGAAGATAAAACTCTGGCGGGATTACTTTGATATGACAACTTATTTAAAAATTCTGAAATAAAGTTAATTTCTAGAGGCTATTCTGTTTTTGTTTCAGATTTTTCATAGCCCATAACACATGTTCTTTTACCAGTTCGCTTTCATCATTTTTTCTTGATTCCAGTGCTTTGATATTCGTAGAAGAGGGCCGTGCATTTCCCAATGCAACAGCGATATTCCTAAGCCAAGCCTCGTAGCCCGTTCGATGAATGGGTGAGCCTTCAGTATTTTTTTTGAATTCCTGTTCACTCCAGGAAAAAAGTTCCACCAACTGGATATCATTTAGCTGTTTTCTTGGAGAGAAATCTTTTTCATTGCTGAGTTGAGCGTATTTATTCCATGGGCACACCAGTTGGCAATCATCACAACCAAAAATTCGATTTCCCATTAAGGGGCGAAGCTCAACAGGGATGCTGCTTTTATGTTCGATGGTGAGGTAGGAAATACAACGACGTGCATCAAGCACTTTATCGCTAACAAATGCCTTGGTTGGACAAAAATCCATGCAAGCTGTACAGGTTCCGCAGTGATGTGAAACAGCTTCGTCAACAGGTAAAGGTAAATCAATCAATATTTCTGCAAGAAAAAACCAGGAGCCCGCATCACGATTCAAAATCATGGTGTTTTTACCCACCCAGCCAATACCTGATTTGCGAGCAAGTGCTCGTTCGAGAATGGGTGCACTATCTACAAAAACGCGATAGCCAAAGGGTCCAATATGTTGTTCAATTTTATTGGCAAGCGCTTGCAGTCTTTTTCTAATCAGTTTGTGGTAATCCCTGCCTAAAGCGTAACGTGCTATATAGGCTTTATCTTGCGCTTGCAGCTCTTCGATAAGTTGTAAATCTTTAGGAATATCTTCCTTCAGGTAATCCATTCTCAGATTAATGGAACGTAGCGTGCCCGGCACAAGTTGTTCAGGATGAGAACGTTTGCTTCCATGGGCAGCCATGTAATGCATTTCACCTTGATAGTGCTGGTCTAGCCAGTCCTGCAAATATTTTTCATCTTCCGCTAACTCAACATCACTAATGGCACATTGTTGAAATCCAAATTCGCGCGACCAGTCTTTAATATCGCTTGCAAGTGCTACCAGCTGTTCTGGATGCTCTGGATTAAAAGTGTGTGCTGACATAAAGTTATCTTTAAGCTAAAGATGATAGTGCGTAAATCTATCATAGTTGTTTAAGACATGAACGCGCACGACAATTGAAAAATATAAAGAAAAGCGTCAGGTATCAGAATGAATTCAAGCAGTCAGGGAAAAATCGAAGGCATCAGGCTTTATACGGCGGAGCAGTGCCAGTCGCTGGATAGATTTGCCATTGAAAACTTAAAAGTACCTTCTTATGAACTGATGACGAGAGCTGCTGCTTCAGCGAATGAATTAATTGCCAAACGTTGGCCGAAAATCAGAAAGGTATGCATTGTTTGTGGCGGTGGTAACAATGGTGGTGATGGCCTTGTTCTTGCGCGCTTACTGAAGGCCTCGGGCATGGTTTGTGAAGTATTCATGCTTGCACATCCTGACAAGCTCAAGGGAGATGCTGAGCGTGCCTATCAGGATGCCAAAACAGCTTCAGTCACTATCAAATCCCTAGACGATGAAACTGGTTTTCAGGCGAGCCTTGATCAAGCCGAGCTGATCGTTGATGCAATGTTGGGCACCGGAAGTAAAGGTGCATTACGCAAGGAAGTTGAAGCCTGCGTGCAGAAGATGAATGCGTCCGTTAAAACGGTATTGGCATTGGATATACCAACCGGTGTAAATGCAGATACGGGCGATGTACAAGGCATGGCGATTGATGCTGATGTCACCCTGACTTTTCTCGCGATGAAACCGGGTCTTATCACTGGTGCTGCAGTTGATGTGGTGGGAACCGTGGTTGTTGATTCCCTGGAACTTCCTGAAAGTGTGTTTGAACATGTGGAAACAAGCTGCAGGGCTGTTGCTTATGGGTATTTACGTTCCTTACTGCCTAAGCGGGATGTGAACAGCCATAAAGGCAAGCAAGGGTATGTACTGTTAGTCGGTGGTGATCAGGGCTTTGGAGGTGCAATTGCCTTGGCGGCACAGGCAGCGTTGCGAGTGGGTGCTGGTCTTGTGAGCGTTGCCTGCCATCCCGATAACGCTGCTATGGTGACCTCTGTTCAGCCTGAGGTGAT
>JBECKS010000042.1:0-7654 GCA_040235395.1 Pseudomonadales bacterium
TATTGAGAGGGAATCCTTTCAAATCCATCTTCACATGGTTCAACTGGTTGATATTGGTGTAAAGACTTGCAGAAAGAATCAGGCTGATAACATGAAATTCTGTTTGCATGGCAAGGCCTAGAATCACAACCGTTGCTGCGAACAGGGCATTGCCTAAAAAAGCTTCCATTGGATGTAGCAAAAGTGCATCTACGGAAGTGGGGCTGCGTGCCTGATGATGAATGCCATGAACTTTCTTGAAGTAACCTGTGCCGTGAAACAGGAAACGGTGCATCACGTAATAGAAGAAGTCATAAACCATCAGGAGCAGGAAAATATCCAGAAGTATCTTGCCGGCGCTTTGACTTTGATAAGTGATAAAGAAGGGAAGGATGCCAATAAAGAACACTAGATTGGTTATCAGGCTGATACGCTCACTGGATTTAACCCTTAATTTGTAGATTTCCTTTGCCTTCCATTTTTTCTTGTTCTCTTCCTTGTTGAATTGATGAACCTCCTTGATGGGGGAAATCTTGAACAGGGTAAATCGAATAGCAACCATAATGCCGACGACACTGGCTAAAACGAACAAGCTAGCAAGCACATAATAAAAATACTGGGTCATTGTTTCGGTCATTGAAAACCTCTTGAAGCCTTGGATTAATTTAGCTAAAATTTTAGGTAAATTTTTAGCTAATTGCAAGAGATGGATGAAATGGTAAGTAAATTGGTTCAGAAGCAGGGTAGTGGTTTTGTCCCCAAGCCCTTCACCAGTGATTCCGATCTGGTAGTTGAACTGGCCTGGAAAGAAGGTCTATCTGACCTTCCATCAAGGGGAATACCCTTATTTGCCCTGATTGATGAACTGGCAAGTCTTTCACAGACCTTCCATAAACAAACCCTTAAACCACTAGGCTATACCCATAGCGACTACGCTATTCTGGCAACATTGCTGCTCAATGGAGGCAGTATGCGACCAAGCTTTTTTACCAAGATGCTCGACAACGCTTCTGCAGCAACCAGTCAGACCCTAAAGAAACTGGAAAGTCAGGGCTTGCTGGTGCGCGAATCCAGTGAATCCGATAAGCGTTCTGTATTGGTGGCACTGACTGAAAAAGGAAAAGCAATGGCGAGGACTTTGTGTGAGGCAGAAGCGGAGCAGAGTGCCTTGCTAACCAAAGAACTCAGTGCGCAGGAAATAAAAGATATGCGCGCATCACTGAGAAAGCTGGTAAAAGTCTTGCGTTAGTTTTTGCTAGGGATTACTTGAGCAGTTCGAGATATCGTAACGATTGATGCTTTCACCTCTGCCCACCAGAAGTACCCTTACGTTTTGATTCTGTATCAGTTGATTTAGTAGCGCATCGTCATCAGGAACATGGAATAGAAACACGGGAATGGATCCAAGGCTTTGTTGTGCTTTAGGTCCGTATGCAGAATCGTTTAGTTCGCCATACTGTATTGCCAAGGCGCTGATATTGCTGAAATAGAATCCCATTTTATAAATATTGATAACGAAGGATGAGAATAAGGTCTGGTCGTTAAGTGGGTGTATGCCCAGAATGGTTTTAAAACCTGCATTGGTATAGCTGGAAAGTATGAAGGGATTTGAACCTTCTATATATATACGGTCTCGAATGGAGTCGAATTCTGTAATGCTCAATAATTTCTTTATGGCTTTTTGTGTTTCTTGTTCGTTTAATCTGTCGAGATTTTTATAGTCAAACCAGAAATAATGATTTTCACCTACGGTGTTAAGCATTTTTTCAACAGTGAGTATTTCATTTTCCTTTTTTTTGTAAACAAGATTTCCTTCGCTATCTTTCTTCGGTCTGCCGTGAGAAACGATGAATGTGTTTGATGCCACATCGTAGTAGAAGTCAAATTCAACGCCCACTGCACCATGAGAAAAAGCATTCTGCATGCTGGTAATGCTGTTTTGTTCCTCGTGAGAATTATACAAACCTCTTGATGCCCATATTTTGTTGCAATTATCGTAAACGCCTTCGTAGTTTCTGCTTTTTAATTCGCTATCGATTTGAGCGATGGTGAAGTTATAGAGTACCGATACGGCAATAATAATCGCCAGAAAAAAGAGTGCGACGTTTCTCAATAGGTTTTTCATTATTCGATGTTCCGAATAGTTATTATGATTGAAGCTGCTTACTTCGTTCTATGCAGTGCAGTATAAGGAATTAACGACAACAAGCTAGTCTCACTTGTTGTCGTCATGAAGGCAATTGAGAAAAGTATTTTGCTTTATGCGTTGGCGCAGCTGTCGTCTTTCAAACCCGCTTTTTTCAGAATGGTCATCATTGGGCACCAGCCGCTAAATGAAGACTGAATCAGATTCAGTGCCACAAAGCCTGTTAATAGGAACCAGTATTGATGTACATAAACCCCGAGAAGTAGGCTTACTAAAACAAAAGCACCGGCGATGAGTCGTAAAGCTGCATTAATAGTCATGAGATGTCTCCTAAAAGTTGAATTTTGCACGAGCATAGACATTGGCGTTTTCTTCCATCTGTCCAAACTGTGTGTAGTTTTCTTCACCACCCAGTACATTGGCACCAACATTGAACTGCCATTGATCGCTGTAGCGATAAAGTACATTGGCAATCAGGTCGTAATCCTTATCGCTAGGTGAGTAAAAAAGAAAAGCGGAATACTGCCAGCGATTCTGTTTCGCTAGAAAAGTCCATCGGGTGGTGAGTATCTGACGGTATTCATCTACCTGTGGATTCACTAGCGTGTCGTAGTCGTGTAGATGTTCAACATAATATTGATAACTGGTGGTGAGGTTTGCTACCAGTTCACGTTCATAACCTAACAACAAACGTGTTTGTGAAAGCGGCACAAAGGGATTTGCTCCAGAGTCACTTTCTCTCGAATCCCAATGTGCAACTTCAGCGTTAGCAATACCATTGAAAGCAGTGGCTCGAACGCTTGCGCCAATGCTGTCTAGCCTTGGAAAATAAAAAACACTGTTAACGTTGTCATAAGCCATCGGTGTTTTATAAAAACCGCGATAGCCATACATGGCATATTCAACACCGTCTATGGTTTTGTATAAACGCAAAGCCACTTCGCCATTGCTGAGTTTGTGCTCAGGCTCTTCACCTGAAAATTTTGGAGGCGCAGCAACAATGGCATCAGCCATAGGGGAGTAGAAACTGAGTTTTTCACCGGTAATGTACTGGTCGGGATCAAACTCGGGAGACCATACCACGTCGATATTAATAGCATCGGTGTAGGTGCTGATTTTTATGGCATCCGATGGCGCTTTTAGATATTGCATATCGTAGCCGCTAAAAAATGCCACCCAGTTTTTTGGAAAAAAATCATTCAGGAAAACCAGATCACCTGTGCCCCAGGTAAGTACCTGTCTGCCGATATTAATATCCACAGCGCTATGAGGCGTGAAACTGATTAGGGTTTCACGATTTTCTGTTTCAAACTCATTCAATATGCCATCGTAATAAACATCTCCCTTTAGGCTGAGTTTGAAAGTTTCAAGTTGTTGCTGATATTCAAGTCGCGCACGGATTTCATTGGCAACCCAGTCTTCATCGAGTACAGGATTATCCTGCGTGCGATAAGAGTTGGTGTTCTCAATAAAACCTGTGAAGGGAAAACTTTTTGTCTGTGTTTGTTCTTCTTCATCCCAGTCATCCCACAGGTCTTCCGCGAAGACCTGTGAGCTGGCAAGAACAAATGGCGCGATAAGAAATAAATTTTTCAGTTTCATGGCTGCGGTCTGCTTATCCATTGTTGTGGAGGCGTACGTAAAGAACGTTCACTGAATACGCTCTCAGGCGTGCCGGTGTCATATTTGATGAAGCGCATCTGGCTAATGGTGTAGCCACCTGTTTCCAGATTGCTCACTTTCATTTCAGTAACAGTGACATAACCATCAATCACTTCATGTTTCAGTGCTTCAATGGTGCGATAAAGTTTTTCACCTTGTTTGTAATACTCGGTTTTCTCGGGCAGGAAAGTTTCCTTATTAATCCAGACCTTGAAGTGTTTGAATTCCACACTCGAGGGATCATTTGGAATGTTATCGATGACATAATGCGTCGCCGTTGTTTCTACAAGCGTGTGCTTGTCTTCGCTTAAAGCTCTTCCTGATACGTCTTCATAAAAGAAGTCGCTTCCAACAAAGCTGGTGCGTTTATCGCCAGCAGAAATACGTTTTACCAAATCAAGGCTGGGTAAATACAACCAGCGATCGTCATCCTTGCCGATATGTTTTTTCACAAGGAAGGCGGTGCCATTGACATCGGTAGGGCGCTCAAACAATACATAGAAAAGCTGGTCGCCATCTTCTTTACCAACATCTTTTCTAAGAATGGTGAACTGGCGCATCTGTGTGCGCCCGCTTGCATCAACAAATTTCATGCGGTTCTCAGCGCGTCCATCATCACCTTGATAAAAAGCGACGTGGTTCGCTTTCTTAACGATTTCATCAACGCTTGGTTCCTGGGCGTGTGATTGCATTGCCAAAAAAGCAAGGCTACTTGAAAGAATGGTGTGAGTGATGAATTTACGCATGGCTAAGTACCTCCGTAGTTTGTTTGTCTTTTTGTTTATCTTTAAAAATCATTTTCTGTAACACGGTTAATATCGCAGGCAACAGAATCAGGGTAACCACACAACTTGCTGCCATGATGGATGCCAGGAAAATTCCCACGGTGTTGTAAGGCACCAGTGGTGCAGCAAGCAGTGGCAGGAAGCCAATGGAAATCACAATGGCATTTCTAAGAATGGCAATACCTGGTTCGTCAAACATCAGCGCAAGGGTTTCTTTCCAGTTGCCGGTTTCACTTTGAATCGTGCGTGCGCGATCAAGAAAGTGGATTGCAAAGTCCACTGATAAACCAAGGGTTAAGGAAGAGAGCACAGCAACGGGCATGTCGTAATCTTTTCCTATCCAGCCGATTAAGCCGTAGATAAAGGCAATGGTGAAACTTAAAGGAATCATTGCCAGTGCGCCGAAAATAACGGAGCGGAACAGTATGACCATCACAGCGAAGACCATAACAAACGCACCCATCAGACTGTAAATCATGCCTTTCACCATGGCGTCTTGCCAGATGACGTTGATGTAGGTGAGTCCGCCCCATTCGAGGGACACTTCAGCGGGTAAAGGGTTATGTTTTACATAGTTATTCACCTGTTGGATGACTTCTGCCATATCTTTGTTATCACCGCTTTTCAGTTGCATCCACACAGCAACTTCATTGTAGTCAGGTGAAACAAAGTGCCAGAGATCAGCAGGGCGGTGAGAAGACTGATAACTTAAAACTGTTTGCGCAGTTTGGCGGGCATTGTCAGGCAGTCTGTAAAAATCTTCGTTGCCGCCTTGCAGTTCACGGTAAACGGTTTTTACCAGATCAGCGAAGCTGTTGGATTTTCCAACAACGCCACCCGTTTGCAATGCTGCCTGTAAATCTTCGACATAAGCGAGTGCTTCAGGTGAGGCAAAATATTTTGAGCTGCTCTGATTTTTTTCAGCAAGGGCAATCACTGTATCAAGTGCAATGATGTCTGAATCATCAGTCGCATCAAAAGAGGCATCATCCGCAGCCTGAATATACCAGCTGGTTTTTTCTGAAAAATTGTTGAAAGTTTCCGGTACTTCTTTCATAAGTTGTGCAACAGCTGGGTTGTTTGAAGCCAGTTCGTTCAGCGCTTTATCAAAAACAAGTTCCTGAGCACTGTTGTCTTTGCGTAACACAAGGTAAGCATCGTAAGTACCCGCAAAATGTTCGTTTAATATTTTGTCAGCAACACGAATGCGATGATCTTCCTTGAACCAGCGAACAGGGTTGTCGTTAATTCCAATGTGTTTGATACCTATAAAGCTGAACACGCTAATAACCAGTGCAGCACTGATTGCGGGCTTGGCATATATTCCTGACAGGGCATGAAAAACATTTAAAGGGCCGCGTAAATCCAGCGCGCTTTCATTAGCGGCATGTTTTTCTGCCAGCTTCTCAATCGAAGCAGGGGAGAGCACGGCTATATAGGCAGGAATGAAAACGATGGTAAGGATGAAAGCCAGACCAATTCCAAAAGCTACAAACAAACCAAAGACCTGAACGGGGGGAATAGGTGTGAAAGCCAGTGATGCAAATCCAACGGCTGAAGTCACTGAGGTGAATAACATGGGTTGGAAAAGATTTCCCACCACGTGACGGATACTGTCTTTTACACGAGAACCAGGTTTATGAATCTCTGCGAATTCAGAAAGAATATGAATGGAGTCCACCACAGCAATGGGCATCAAAAAGATTGGAATCATTGAGCTCATGATGTGAACAGTGAATCCCGTTCCAATGAGTAAACCCATAGTGACGAGCACCGTCGACATGGCAACCAGCATGGGTGCAGTAATGAGTGAAAAGCTGCGGAAGAACACCCACATTAATAAGAAGATGGCTAAACCTGCGAGGGGCGCAGAGATTGCCATCTGTTTAAACATTTCGATGCCGAACGTATCTTCGGCAACGGGCAGGCCAGTGATGTGGTATTCATCACTGCCTTGAAGCTGATCTGTTAAGGCTTGAATCTGTTGTGAAATTTCATGGCTGTATTCTTTGGCTTCAATGGGCACATAGATAGCAGCAGCTTTTCCATCTGATGAGACCAATGAATCCAGGAACATAGGCAAACGGGAAACATTGTTTTCTATCTGACGTGCGTTTTCTTCAGAAATGTTTTCTTTGGGCAACATCCAGTTAAAGCGGATAGTGCCAGGGCCTTCCTGTGAAATGTTATCAACAGTGGCAAGGCTCATGAGTTCGTGGGGAACAACACCTTCTATTTGCTTGATGTCGTCGCTGAGCTTTCTCAGGTTTTCCAAGGATTGAGGGTTATAGATACCGTGCTGATTGACGATACCCACAACAATCAGGTCATAAAGCTGGAAGCGTTGCTTAATCTGGTTATGAACCATGCGGTCATGCTGGTCTTCAGGTAGCATGTTCTCAGGGTCGGTATCGATATGTATACGCACGATTTGCGATGCAACTAGCAAGGTAAAAATCAGGGTAATCCAGAGAACCCGCTTGGGATGTTCAATTGCGAAGTTTGTGATTTTATCTTTCATAAGGGTGCCTATTTATTAACCTTGGTTTCAGAGTTAACTAACTATATAACCATATAGATATATAGTCAAATACTTTTATTGTGTTATGCTAGGTGCATCCAAACCCATTAAATGGTGAAAAATATGGCTGAAATAGAGATGTCAGAAGCCCAGCTGGAGGTGGTTGCAGACCGTTTCCGTCTATTAAGTGACCCAATGCGCCTAAAGATCCTGCAATGTTTAAGGGAAGGTGAGGCAACCGTTTCTCAGCTGGTGGAGGCGACCCAGTCTTCACAGCCCAATGTTTCCAAGCATTTATCCATTCTCAAAGGAGCTGGACTGGTAAAAAGAAGGCAGGAAGGCAACAGTGCCTACTTTTCCGTCGGTGCGCCTTTTGTCTTTGATTTGTGTGCCATTGTTTGTGATGGCGTAAGAAAGGAACTTGATGAGAAGCAGGCGAGTTTCTCGTAAGGACTATTTATAGACCTTGCTATCAGCTCTATACAAAATCATAAAATTGTAAAGTGCTATGTACACGATATAATCCTGTGGTTTATTGCCTTAAATCTCAGGAGCAGTCAT
>JBECKS010000086.1:0-17264 GCA_040235395.1 Pseudomonadales bacterium
GAATCGTATGTTTGCCTTGCATCATTAATTGTTGAAATGAGTGTTGGCTGTTGGGCCCTTCAGAGCCCCAGATAATTGCGCCCGTATCAAAGTCAGTGATTTCGTTATTGAGATTGACTGATTTGCCTAAGCTTTCCATCTCCAACTGTTGTAAAAAGGCGGGTAAAAGCTTGAGCGCATGGCTATAAGGAATAACAGCGCGTGTGTTTGCTTTAAAGAAATTCTGATACCAGAAAGCAATAAGCGCCAATAATACAGGAAGGTTTTGTTGGCTTTCAGCTTGATAAAAATGTTTGTCGAGATTGTGGGCGCCTTGTAATAATTCCAGAAAATGCTTATTGCCAACAGCAACAGCAATAGGAAAACCAATAGTAGACCATAGCGAAAACCTTCCACCAATTTCTTCTTCGATGTTTAGAATGTAATCTTCATTATTAATGAAAGCTTTTGCTTTCTCTGTGTTGTTGGTGATGGCAATAAAGTGTTTGTTGGTGTTTTTGACACCTGAATTTTTTAATGCTTTTTTAATGTGTTCCGCATTTACCAATGTTTCTAATGTGGTAAAGGATTTGCTTTGAATGACAAAAAGCGTTGTTTCCAGGTTTATTTGATTTAAGGTTTTATCAAGAGCAAATGTGTCAATGCTGGCGATAAAATGAATATCAATGTTCGACTGTTTAAAATTTGATAAAGCTTTGATGACTAATTTAGGGCCAAGATAAGAGCCGCCAATACCTAGGCAAACCAGATGCTTAAAGGCTTCGCCTTTTTCGTTGCAAAGTTTTCCTGTATTTAAGTCTTCCGCCAAAGCCAGCATTTTATTTCTAGATTCGCTGATGGATTGATGTTTTTGTGAATCAATTTTGAAGTTGTTATTAACGTCGCGAGCCGCGGTGTGTAAAGCGGCGCGGTTTTCGCTGAGGTTGATTTTTTCACCAGAAAAAAGTGCGTGGCGTTTTTGTGTTAAGTCGCAGGCATTAAGGTAATTATTCAACAAAGATAGCGTATCTTGATTGATATGGTTTTTAGAGAAATCCAGATAAATACCACAAGCTTCCAAGGCTAGTGTTAAGCCTCTGTCTGCGTCTTCATCAAAAAAAGCGTTAAGCTTTTTATGTTGTGTTTGTTGATGATGTTTAGAAAGGGCTTGCCATTCACTGGAATGTTTCATGGGTGTTATTTCCGTGTGAAAGCAATGTTGTCGATTAAACGAGTTTTTCCAAGAAAGGCTGCGAGAAGAATAACGATGTCTTTGCTTTGTTCGTTTGCAGGGCTTAGGTCTTCGCTGTTTCGAAATTCAAAATAATCAGTTTTGAACTCTTTGCTTTCTAATTCAGATAAGGCTTCTTTTTGAAGCAGCGAAAATTCGCATTCACCCTGTTCAATTCGTTCTTTCATTTTTTGTAGCAGGGTATATAAAAAACTGGCTTGTTTTTTTTGTTCTGTACTTAAATAGCCATTTCTTGAACTCATTGCCAAGCCTGAAGATTCTCTGGCAATGGGTGCGCCAACAATCTCAATTGGGAAGTTGAGTTCTTTGGTTAGTTTTCGAATCACAGCAAGCTGCTGAAAATCCTTTTCACCAAATACCGCCACATCTGGCTGCACCATATTAAAGAGCTTGCTCACAACCGTTGAAACGCCATCAAAATGCCCGGGGCGTGAACCACCGCATAAACCTTCGGAAACACCTGGAACTCTAACGATGCTTAGTTTGCTTTTATCAGTTCCTGTTGGATACATTTCTTTAACGCTTGGATAAAAAAGCAAATCGCATTGGCGTGCTTCTAGCTTTTCCTGATCACCTTTTAGTGTTCTAGGGTAGTTATCGAAATCTTCACCTTCACCGAATTGGGTGGGGTTTATAAAAATACTGCACACCACAAAATCGCCATGTTTTCTTGCGATATCAATTAATTGTAAATGTCCTTCATGCAGGTTTCCCATGGTAGGAACAAAGGAGACGCTAGCGCCTTTGTTTTTTTGCTCACGTATCAGCGTGCGTAGCTTTTCTACTGATTCGATAAACAACATATCTAAGCGCTTTGAGGTTGGGGGTTGATGAAGTGTCTGCCTGTTTTAACACTAAGCATGGCTGTTAGCAGGTTTTCAAAGTCGGCATCGTTGTTAATGAAATCAACTTCTGTTGCATTAACAATTAACAAGGGCGCGTCATTATAGAAATGGAAAAACTCTGTATAGGCATCGCTGATTTGTTTCAGGTAAGCATGGGTAATAAAGCGTTCAGAACGGATTCCCCGTTTCTGAATACGCTGCATCAGCACTTCAGAAGGTGCTTGCAAATAGACAACCAGATCAGGCTTTGGCGCGTTAATCGTTAAGTGATGATAAACCTGCATGTAGAGTTCATATTCATCCTGACTCAGGTTTACTTTTGCAAACAGGCTGTCTTTATCCATCAGGAAGTCAGCAATACGAACCTGCTGGAACATATCCGTTTGTCGTAGTTCGCTAACCTGTTGTGCGCGTTGCATCAGGAAAAACAATTGCGTCTGAAAAGCAAACTGCTCGGGATTAGCATAGAACTTGTCGAGAAAGGGGTTTTCTTCGGCTTTTTCCAGAAGTACCTCACCCCCCATCTTTTCTGCCAGACGTTTGCAGAGACTGGTTTTACCAACACCAATAGCACCTTCAACGGCTATAAATCTGGGTAAGTTATCCTGTTCTGTTATTTGAAGCATATGCGCCTGTAGGAGAGGTTATGGCCAGAGAGGCTCATTTATGCGTTTTATTATGCCAGTCCTGTCGCAATTTTCAGCCAAAGTTTTGAGCTTTTTACCTGAAGGCAGTATTAAATTGGGTTCTATTTCATATAAAGGAATTAGCACGAAGCTTCTGTTTTCCAATTCCTTGTGAGGGATGGTGAGAATATCTTCCTTTGTAGTTAACTGACCATTCAGAAGGATATCCAGATCCAGTATTCTGGCTCCCCACCGCTCTTCTGCTTCTCTGTTTCTGCCGTATTGAGCTTCAATGGAATGCAGCAAGTTCAATAGTTCAAGAGGTTCACGTGAGCTTTCTATGGCCGCGACGGCATTGTGGTAGTTATCCTGATTTTGAGGACCAATGGGTGCACTCAAATAGCAGCAAGAACAGCGTGTTAAGGTGATGTCGTCACAATCTTCAAGGGTTTTAAGTGCTGCTTGCAGGAGCTGGAAACTCGAGAGTGTTTCAGTGCTTAGGTTGCTTCCCAAGCCTATATAGTAATGATTAGTTTTGGGCATTGTGTTTCTTGCGGTGTTTGGGCTTTCTATGTTTTCTCGGGTTTTGTTTGTTTCCTTTCTCGAGTTCACGAATCATCAATTGTTGTTGTTCATGGTTGGCTATCTGAATGTCATGCCACCATTGGCCCAGGCTAAGTTGGCTGTCACCGCTTTGTTCCCTTAGCAGAAGGAAGTCAAAAGCAGCCCTGAATCTTCTTTGCTGCATTAACCAGATCACTTTATTGGCTCTTCTCTGGTCTAAGCGGAATTGGTATTCCCATATTTCCTTAATGGCGTAAGCGTGCCGTTTGGGAATCATGGTTAGTGTGGATTGTTCCCTTAACAGACTTAATGCCTTGTTCCCTAATTGATGAAACTCCGAAGGTGCTGTTGAAAATCTGGCACAACGTTTCATGAATTCTGACCAAAGCAAGACAGCATATATGTAAGCAATGGTGACAGGTTTACCAATTAATAGACGTTGTCGTGTATTTTCCAGTGCCAGTATCAACATCTTCTGAGCTGAATCTGTTTCGTGAAACATGGGGAAGATTTGCTGGAACAGCCCAATATTTTGAAGATCCTTGAGTAATTCGACATTGTGCTCATTGTGAAAAAGCTTGATGGACTCATCGAACAAACGAGCGTTGGAAACATGTCTTATTAGTGCTTTATTTTCAGAAATTTCGTTAAGGCAACTCTTCTCAAGAGTAAATCCAAGTTTGTTACTGAAGCGGAAGGCCCGCAACATGCGTACGGGGTCTTCCTTAAAGCGTTTCGCTGGATTTCCAAGAAGTACCAGTTGTTTGTTGGCAATGTGTTCAAAACCCTTGGTGAAATCGTAGATGTTTTCTGTGGATGGTGAGTAGTAGAGCGCATTTGCTGAGAAGTCTCTGCGTTGTGCATCTTCCTCAATACTGCCAAAGATATTGTCTCTTAGGAGTTGCCCAGTTTGAGCAACCCTGGAGTGTTTTGAATCCTGTGTTTCTTCATGCTCACCTCTGAATGTCGCTATTTCTATGATATGCCTGCCAAAGAGAATGTGAGCGATGCGAAAACGCCTGCCTATGATTCTGCTATTCGGAAATAACGAATGAACCTGTTCGGGTGTTGCATTGGTAGCGATATCAAAATCTTTTGGTTTGATGCCGCATAGAAGATCTCTAATAGCCCCTCCAACGATAAGTGCCTGAAAACCACGTTGTTCTAGCTTCTTGATAATGCTAATGGCATTTGTGTCGAAATCACTTATCTGAAGTTTGTGTGTCTTTTTGGGTATGCTGAATGTTTCAAGACTTCGGTAGAGGAGAGCGGTATCCAACTGGTCGGGCTGTTTTTTTTTCTTTTGATTGGGAACCATGCCAGCGAGTTCAGGTGTAAGAGTAAGTTAAGCAGAATATAGCAAATGAAGAAAAAAGATGGGTAAAAAAAACGCCAGAACAAGCTGGCGTTTTTTTGGAATTTTTAAGGGTGCTTAAAAATGGTAACGAAGCTCAGCGCCAGCTCCCCCGCCCTTTTTATCCTTGGAAAGGTAGTAACTTTGCGCATTGAAATCTAACGACAAATGTTTTGTAAATCTTAAGTCTAGTCCAATACCCATACCAGGGCTTACGCGAGTATCCAAATCATTTGCTTTATTTATAGCTGCATTTTCAACAGGGTCGGCCCCTGTAGCTGTTACTTTAATCTTTGTCGCAGTAACGTTGGGTCCAGCATAGAGTGTAAAAGGACCAGCTTTGACACTGCCATTGATGGAAGCACCTACAATGAATTCATATTCAAAGTCGATTGGCGTAGGTGTGGTGCCAGCAGTTGCTTCATCATCCTCAATGGCAGGGCCAAGAAAGAAAGCTTCAATAACGGTATGTTTCGAAACCCTTGAGCCTAATGTAATTCTGTAACTCACAGGTTCTGCTTCCGTTAAATCCTGTTTATATCTATGTTGTACGGCACCTACGCCTACATAGGGTTCTTCAGCAAAGACCATGCTGCTTGTAAGAAAAGAAGCAAAAACAAGGGCGAAAGATAGATGTTTCCTGATCATTTTACTCACTCTTATAGTTTTTTCTTAATTCTAAGCTTTAACTTACTGTTTTTGCAAGTAATTCGCCTTTTCAATTTGCTTTTATTGTTTGATATAGCGCCTACTGAGGAAAATGAGCTAAGCTTGCCTCCGAGTTGGCCAGGCAATCGCTGTTAGTTTTAACTAATAGAGGAAAGTCCGGGCTCCAAAGGGTAGGGCGCCAGGTAACACCTGGGGGGCGTGAGCCTACGGAAAGTGCAGCAGAAAATATACCGCCTGCTTTGGCAGGTAAGGGTGAAATGGTGCGGTAAGAGCGCACCGCGCGAGTGGTAACACTTCGTGGCATGGTAAACCCCGCCTGGAGCAAGACCAAATAGAGATCCTATGAGGTGACCCGCCTCGGATCCGGGTAGGTTGCTTGAGGTGTCTGGTGACAGGCATCCCAGATGAATGATTGTCCACGACAGAACCCGGCTTATCGGCCAACTCACTTTTTTTGATTTTCTTCCTGCTTAGTCCTCTAAGCCTTTCTTTTTTAGATTTTTTATTTTTAATATTAATTTTATTATTCTTTTTTGGAATAATATTGTGATATTTAGCCTTATATAGCTCTCCTATTTAGATGTTTTTTAAGTATTCTTTCTAGATTTTCCCACCTCGAAAAAGCTTCAAGAATCCCGTCAAGTTATTGTTTTTTAAAGGAAAACACGGCTCTTAAAGGAGGTGTAATTCTTGACCTGCCCTATGTTGCTCCATATAGTGTGCGGATGTGGAAAAAGGTGTGATTTTGTGGGGTTTTGTGGGTAATTCCTCGCCAGTTCCATGTAAGTGCCATTCCTTTGTTGCTGCGATTGCTAGCTGAAGGAACCAATAATAAAGAAAAAGGCGTAAGCCAAGGGTTCTGTTGTGTTTCGAGGGGTTAATAACATCAATATCGATGCTAAGGGGCGTATTGCATTGCCAACACGTTTCCGTGAGCTCGTGCACGGTAGTTGTTCTGGGCATCTTATTGTCACCATCGATATGGATCAGAAATGCCTGTCTATTTATCCGCTGCCTGAATGGGAGCACCTCGAGCGCCAGATATCTGATCTTCCTAGCCTTGATCCTCTCGCCTTAAAAATGAAGCGCTTACTTATTGGTCATGCCACTGATGTTGAAATGGACAGCAGTGATCGAATCCTGATTCCCCCTCCCTTACGTCAATTTGCAGAACTGGAAAAAAAGGTCGTCTTGATTGGCTTAGGTAAAAAACTTGAGTTGTGGAGCGAATCGGCTTGGGAAGAAGGGCGTGATAGTTGGTTACAAGCTGGTACGGGTTCTCTCGAAGGTTTGTCAGAAAAAATTTCATCCATCTCTTTCTAGTGTGAGGTTTTCTTAATGCATCAATCTGTTCTCTTAAAAGAAGCTGTTGATGCACTAGCTCTCAAGCCTGGGGGTATTTATGCCGATGGAACCTTTGGGCGAGGGGGGCATAGTCAGGCCATTCTTAAGGCGCTTGGAAAAGATGGTCGTTTGTATGTGTTTGATAAGGATCCAGAGGCTGTTGAAGTAGCAGAAAGTCTGGCTCAGAAAGATGAGCGTATTCATGTCAGTCATGGTTCTTTTGCTGAGATGAAAAAGGTTTTTGAAAAAGAAGGTTTATTGGAAAAGGTTGATGGTGTGTTGCTTGATTTGGGCTTGTCTTCACCACAGCTCGATGTAAGCGAACGCGGTTTTAGTTTTATGAATAAAGGGCCGCTCGATATGCGTATGAATAATGTATCGGGGCAAAGCGCTGCTGAGTGGATAAAGGTTGTTGAGGAAGAGGATCTCGCCTGGGTAATCAAGACTTATGGTGAAGAGCGTTTCAGTAAGCGTATTGCGCGAGCCATTATTAAAGCACGTGATGAAGGTGAGCTTCAGGACACAAAAACTTTTGCGGATATTGTGTCGAAAGCTATTCCTCAGTGGGAAAAGCACAAACATCCAGCCACAAGAACTTTTCAGGCGGTACGAATTTTCATAAATCGTGAACTGGATGATTTGGGTGCCTTGCTTGACCAGATTCTGGATGTATTGAGTGCAGGTGGGCGTCTTGTTGTTATCAGTTTCCACTCCTTAGAAGACCGCATGGTGAAGCAGTGGATGAAGAAAATGGCTAAAGGGGATGAACTTCCTTCTTACATACCCGTTAAGGGCGAAGACCTGAATATCAGGATAAACATTATTGGTAAGGCAGTTAAGGCTCAGCCTGAAGAGATTTCAGGAAATCCAAGAGCAAGAAGCGCAATCATGAGGGTGGCAGAGAAGTTGTGATGATGAACGCAGCTCAGGGTAGTGCAAATGTGTTTTCGCAAAACAGGAAGAGTCTGTTTCTTCTGATTCTGTTTTTGCTTGTGGCGGTTTCGGCAATTTCTGTTTCTTATTCTGTGCATCTTTCAAGAGCTTATGTCAGTGAAATGAGTCAATTAAATAAACAACAGGATGATTTACAAGTCCAATGGGAAAAGTTGTTAGTAGAGATCAATATGCTAACTGCCTATAACCGTGTTGAGCAGCAGGCAATTAAAAAGCTTGGAATGTCAGCGCCCAATGAAGGGCAGGTAAGAATAATGGATTTGAGGAAAGTAAACTGATTATGGTGAGAAGAAGCGCGACAAGGAAACATGCAACCTATAACTGGCGATTTTTGCTGGTGATGGTGAGTTTGTCATTGCTGGCAAGCTCATTGAGTGCGCGCGTTATTTATTTGCAGGTGATTGAAAAGGATTTTCTAAGTGAGCAGGCAGACGCAAGAAGTTTGCGCGTGGAAAAAATCGCTGCGCATCGAGGAATTATTACCGACAGGAATGGCAAGGCACTTGCTGTTAGCACGCCTGTGGCTTCTATCTGGATTAACCCAAAAGAAATTGTTGAAGACAGGGAGCAATGGGGCGCCTTGGCAAAAAAACTCGATATGGCATTTTCAGACTTGGAAGAGAAAGTGCTGACCAATCAGCGACGGGGTTTTATCTATCTTGCACGTCATTTGTCACCAGAAGAAGCGAATGAGGTGATGGATCTTGATATTAAAGGCGTATACAGCGAAACAGAGTACCGACGTTTTTACCCGGCAGGTGAAGTCACTGCTCATGTAGTAGGTTTGACGAATATAGATGATCGAGGCATTGAGGGTCTTGAGTTAACACTTGATGAGCGTTTGCAAGGGCATTCGGGTAAAAAGAAAGTCATTAAGAATCGTCGAGGCAGTGTCATCAAGGATATTGAAATCATGGAATACGCTGATTCTGGTGAAGATATTCAGTTAAGTATTGATTTGCGTGCTCAGTATCTTGCTTACAAAGAGCTGGCATACACCGTTGAAAAGTTTTCAGCAAAATCGGGTTCAGCAATTGCAGTTGATGTGAAAACGGGAGAAATCCTCGCGCTTGTTAATCAGCCATCCTTTAATCCAAATAATCGAAAAAGTATCCAGCCTGCCAGTTTAAGAAACCGTGCAGTCACGGATTTATTTGAACCTGGTTCAACAGTAAAACCATTCACGGTATTGAGTGCTCTGGAAAGTGGCAAGTTCAACATGAACAGCAAACTTGATACAAGACCAGGTTTTATCAGGGTGGGTAATAAAACCATTCGCGATCATACCAATTACGGAATCATTGATATGACCACGGTGTTAACCAAGTCGAGCAATGTGGGTACAACAAAAATAGCTCTGAATTTAAAACCCGGCACCTTGCATGAAATGTTTGAACGAGTGGGTTTTGGTCAGGGTATTGAAAGTGGTATGCCCGGTGAAAGTGATGGTTATGTTCCTTATCCGAACACGCATAGACCCATTGAAGTTGCTGCTATGTCTTATGGTTATGGTGTTTCTGTTACTGCGCTACAACTGGCGCGAGCCTACACCATTATTGCTAATGAAGGACTTGAAAAACCGCTTAGCATTTTACATCGCCAACAGGCGCCTGAAGGCATAAGGGTTTTTGACCAGAATAAATCCAGAGAAATTATAGAAATGCTTGAAACAGTTGTGACCAAAAGAGGTACAGCATCGAGAGCGCGTGTGCAGGGTTATTCTGTGGCAGGAAAAACGGGAACGGTTCATAAAGTAGTGAATGGCGCTTATGCCGATGATCAATACACCTCCTTGTTTGCCGGGATGGCACCTGCTTCAGATCCTCAAGTCGTGCTTGTTGTAGTGATCAATAATCCAAAAGGTGATGAATATTATGGCGGCATAGTTGCTGCGCCAACGTTTTCAAAAATCATGGAGGGAATCTTGATGGTTAAGAATATTTCTCCAGATCGTCTGGAGGATTTTCCAGACGATAAGCAGTTAGCAAGTTTAAGTCGTCAATAAGCGGAAGCGGAATGTTAAACACTGAACAAAGACAGAGTCCGATTTCTCAGGTTTTCCCGAGCAGCATTCCTGTTCGACCGGAGTATGACTCTGTTATTTCTGGTATGACACTGGATAGTCGAAAAGTGAAAGAGCAGTTTCTGTTTGTCGCGAAATCTGGTCAAAGTTTTGATGGCCGTCATTATATTGAAGATGCTATTCGGAATGGTGCAAGCGTTATTCTTTGTGAAATAAATCAGGATGAAGTGCCTGATGCTGTTTTTAGAGTGCACGAAAGTGGTTGCCCGATTTATGGTTATGCAGATATCGATAGCGTGCTTGTAGAACTTGCCACACGTTTTTATCAAACAGACTGGAAGCGTTTGAAGGTTATTGGTGTAACAGGCACCAATGGTAAAACCAGTATCTGCCATTTTATTGCGCAAGCCTTGAATGCAAAAGGATATAAAACAGCTGTAATGGGAACTGTTGGTAATGGTTTCTTAGGCGAGTTGGAAATTTCTCCCTTGACTACTCTGGATGTCCTGAGTGTTCATGAAAAACTGAACGAGTATTCGAAAAGCCATGCTGACTTTGTTTGTATGGAAGTCTCTTCTCATAGTCTGGCTCAACATCGTGTGGACGGCGTGCAATTTTTCTGCGCTGTTTTTTCAAATCTTACTCAGGATCATCTCGATTACCACCAGAGTATGGAAGAGTATGCTCGATGTAAGTCACTTCTATTCAAAACGGAAGGTTTGCTTAACGCCGTTATCAACATTGATTCAGTAGGTGAAGAAATTGCTCGTGAACTTTCTCGTGACGTGAGCTTGTTAACATTTAAACAGAGCCAGATTTTATCCGTGGAAGAAACTAAAGATGGATTGCATGTTCAGTTTGGTTTTGAGAATGAGCAATTAACGATTACTAACTCTGAGCTGCTTGGTGATTTTAACGCAGAAAATCTTGTGCTTGCTTTTCTTGTACTGAAACATGCTGGCTTTGAAAATCAGGAAGCATGTTCTTTGCTTGGACAGGTTCAATCAGTAAGTGGAAGGATGCAGGAAGTATATGTAGATAGCCTTGAGGATACAGAGCTGCCTAGAGTGTTTGTCGATTTTGCTCATACGCCCGATGCGTTAGAAAAAATACTTAAAACGCTTACGAAAACAACAACACGAAATCTGATTCTTGTTTTTGGTTGTGGTGGTAATCGTGATAAAGACAAGCGCGCTAAAATGGCGAAGGTAGCGCAGTCCTATGCCGATTTTATTTTTGTGACCAGTGATAATCCAAGAAATGAAAAACAGGAAAACATTAGCAAGGATATCCTTTCAGGTTTTGATAGGGATTTTCTTGAATGTGTAATGGTAGAAAATGATCGAGCTTTTGCGATTGAAAGAGCTATTTTTTCTGCTGACAAAGATGATGTGGTTGTTATCGCTGGCAAAGGTCATGAGGCAGTACAGATTATTGGCGAGCAGCGCTTAAGTTTTAGTGATCAGGATGTTGCACTCAGTGCCCTGTTGAATAAACAGGAACATGGAGGTCTGCAATGAAACTGACGGATCTTACTCGTATTGTTAATGGCATATTGCTGGGAACTGAAAAGGAGTTTTCTGCTGTATCGACGGATACCAGAACATTGGTTGCTGGGCAGGTTTTTATTGCCTTAAGGGGTGAGCAGTTTGATGGGCATGACTTTGTTGATCTGGCTTTTGAAAAGGGCGCGGTTGCAGTGGTGGTGGATACGCGTTTTTCAATTGAGAAAAGTTTCCCACCCCTGATACAGGTTGAAGACACTTTGAAAGCCTATGGTCAGTTCGCGTCACACTGTGCACAACAGTTTGATTCAAAACGTGTAGCAATCACCGGCAGCTGTGGTAAGACAACAGTAAAACAGATGCTTAAGGCAATTCTTTCTGAAGCTGGAAATGTTCTCGCTACCAAAGGCAATCTGAATAATGAAATCGGTGTTCCTCTAACACTTCTGGAAATTAATGCTGGGCATGATTTTGCCGTTATTGAAATGGGCGCGAATCATGCTGGAGAAATTGCATACCTGAGTTCTCTGGTAAAACCAAAGGTTGTTAGCATCCTGAATGCGGATCGTGCACATCTGGAAGGTTTTGGTTCCATTGATGGTGTTGCGAATGCTAAAGGAGAAATCTTTTCTGGTGCCGATAAAAATGGCACAGCCGTATTAAATCTAGATGAAAAATATTTCTCGTTATGGGAATCCCTATGTCAGGAAAATGAATTGCGTCTTGTTACTACATCCTTAACGAATGTGGAAGCTGATATTCTTTTACTTGAAAGCAATTTATCGAATGAAAACAGTGAAATAAAAGTTAAGGTGTTTGAGGAAGCGTTCAGCTTTATTGTGCCATTTCCTGGTGAGCACAATATCAAGAATGCCATGATTGCTATCGGTATAGCAGCAGTTCTTGGATTATCGCTTAAGGATATCGCATCGGGTCTTGCGAAAGCAGTGCCAGAAAAAGGTCGTTTAAAAATCCTGACAATCAGTGGTCATACCGTGATTGATGATACTTACAATGCTAATCCACTTTCTGTGAAAGCGGCTATTGATGTATTGAGTTTATATGCTAATAAAAAAATCCTGATTCTTGGTGATATGGCAGAACTGGGTGAGCAGAGTGCATCCTTGCACAAGGATGTGGGTTTGTATGCCAGACAGAAAAATCTTGATGTGCTGCTAACCTGTGGAACCTTGACAGAAGAAACGTTTAAGGCTTTTGCTGGTGATGGAAAAGCTTATTCGCAACAGACAGATTTGATTAAAGAGCTACCAGTATGGATGCAGACTTATCCTCAAAGTGTTTTTCTGGTGAAGGGCTCACGAAGTGCAGCCATGGAAAATGTTGTTAATGCCTTTGTTGCGCTTGGGGAGGCTGCATGAATCTAGCTGGCCCTCTTCATAAGAATCTCATCGTGGGTGCAGGCGTAACGGGCATGTCCTGTTTGAGATATCTGCAAGCTCAAGGTGAAGCCGTCAGCATGTATGAAGATGTTCTGAGCACGGAAAAACGCGAGATGATTAAATCCGTTTCTAACAATGCAGAACTGTTTGATAAACATAATCATTTTGATGTGATTCTTGATCAGGTGACAACTTTGGTGTTGAGCCCTGGTGTGTCCTTACAACATCCATTGGTTTCTGAAGCGCGAAAAAAATCACTTGAGATGATTGGTGATATTGAATTATTTGCTCGTGCAAATACTCAGCCGGTATTGGCTGTAACGGGTTCAAATGCCAAGAGTACCGTGGTGACTTTGCTACATTTAATGGCGATTCAAGATGGCAAGAAAGCAGCGCTTGCCGGAAATATCGGAACACCGGTGCTTGATGTGATTCGAAACGAGCAACATGAACTTTATGTCCTTGAGCTATCCAGTTTTCAACTAGATACCACTTATTCCCTGAATACCTTGGTTGCCTGTATTTTGAATATCAGTCCTGATCATCTTGATCGTTATGAAAGTTATGAAGCTTATGCCAGATCAAAACAATCCATTTATCAGCATGCAGAGTTTGCAGTTTTTAATCGTGATGATGCCTTAACAAAACCTGATGACTCATTTAAAGCTGAATGCATCAGTTTTGGTATGGATGAGCCAGATAGAAATAATTTTGGTTTGGTTAATGAAAATGGCGAGAGCTATTTGGCCTGCGGTAATAAAAATATTCTGTCAGTAAGTGACTTGGCTAAGAAAAATTTCACTGATATACAGAATGCACTTGCTGCTATGGCAATCGCAAAAGTTGCCGGTATCAGTGAGGAAGCCATTGTACAGGTATTAAAAACCTTCAAAGGTTTGTCTCACCGCTGTGAAGTGGTTGAAGAACAAAACGGAATTACCTGGATTAATGATTCCAAGGGAACCAATGTGGGTGCAAGTCTCGCCGCACTTCAGGGTTTTTCAAATCGTCCGGTGATCCTGATTGCTGGTGGTGATGCCAAGGGTGGTGATTTAAGACTATTAAAAGATGAAATCAGACGTCATGTGAAATGCATGTTGTTGATAGGTAAAGATGCGCCACTTTTCTATCAGGAGTTCAAGGATGATTGTCTCTGTGAATACGTTAAGGATCTTGATGAGGCAGTAACGCTTGCGGCGGAACAGGCAGAGTCTGGTGATGTGATCCTGCTTTCACCAGCCTGTTCAAGTCTCGATATGTTTTCTTCGTATGTTGAACGTGGAAACCTTTTTATGAAAAAAGTACGCGCTCATCTCGGGGGTGTTCAATGAAAATGAACAACGAGACGAGTTTGTACAGAAGTGCAGTGAATGATTTCTATGGCGCTGCTTTGGCGATGGGCATTCTGTTTCTAGTGGTGTTTGGTTTGATCATGGTGGCATCTGCTTCTATGGAAATTGCTCAATCACTTTATGGTAATCCTTTCTATTTGCTCAAGAAGCAGGTGATTCTGTTAATACCAGGGCTTCTTGCCGCTTACATTGTTTACAAAATCCCATTGAGTTTGTGGCAAGAGTTTAGTGGCGTGCTATTGGGTGCAGGAATTTTTCTTTTATGTCTGGTGCTGGTGCCCGGTATTGGTCGTGAAGTTAATGGTAGCCAACGTTGGTTGAATTTTGGTTTCTTTGGTTTTCAACCATCTGAGCTTTGCAAAATTTTTGTCGTGCTCTATATGGCTGCTTATCTGGTGAGAAGACAGGAGGTAGTGAGAAGTGAATTGAAAGGTTTTCTTATTCCTCTGGGTATTGTGGGTTTGATGGTATTTCTTTTATTGCTTGAACCTGATTTTGGTTCTGTGGTGGTGCTTTTGTTTGCTGTGATGAGCATGTTGTTTCTTGCTGGTGTGAAACTGCAACAGTTTATTTCCATGATTGTTGTCTGTTTAGCAGGTGCTGCTATTGCTGCTTCGGCAGCAACTTACCGAATGAAACGTTTGACGGCATTTACCAATCCCTGGGCTGATCAGTTTGGTGATGGTTATCAGTTAACACAAAGCCTGATTGCTTTTGGTCGAGGAGAATGGTTTGGCGTCGGCTTGGGCGAAAGTGTGCAGAAATTATTTTACTTACCTGAAGCACACACGGATTTTCTTTACGCCATTCTTGCTGAAGAGTTTGGTCTTTTCGGAACGCTAACGGTTATTTCAGTTTTTTCTCTGGTTGTGTTTAGCGGTATGCAGATTGGTAAACGTGCAGAGCAAGGAGGAAAAGTTTTCCCGGCTTATGTTGCCTATGGCTTGTCTGTGCTGATTGGTGTTCAGGCTTTTATCAACATGGGCGTGTGTTCTGGTTTGTTGCCAACAAAAGGCTTAACACTACCGTTCATGAGTTATGGCGGAACCAGTTTGGCAATCAGTGTTGTGATGGCCGGTTTTCTTTTGCGCGTTAATTTTGAAGTGTTGAATAACCTTAAAAAGATTGATCAGAAAAAACGCGTCAAAGGTTCCTCCTTTTATGCCAGTGCTGCTATGCGAGGTGCTCAATCATGATTCGTGAAGCACTTGGTCAGAATTACAGTGGACTACGCGTGATGCGAAGGATTCGAGCTGTTCATTTTGTTGGCATTGGTGGGTCGGGAATGAGTGGTATTGCTGAAGTATTATTTAATCAGGGTTATCAGGTGACGGGTTCAGACTTGCAACGAAGCGTGGTAACCGAACGGCTGTCATCCATGGGTATTAAGGTTTATATCGGTCATGACAAGAGTCACGTTTCAAAGGCGGATGTTCTGGTTATTTCCAGTGCGGTAAAAGAAGACAACCCAGAGGTTGAGCAGGCACACGTTAACAGGATTCCAATTGTTCCTCGTGCTGAAATGTTGGCGGAATTAATGCGCTATCGTCATGGCATTGCGATTTCGGGAACCCATGGAAAAACTACGACAACAAGCTTGATTGCTTCTATCTTCCGCGTTGCTGGCCTGGATCCGACATTCGTCATTGGCGGAAAACTAAAAAGCGCAGATAGTCATGCAAAACTCGGTGAAGGACTTTATTTCATTGCTGAAGCAGATGAAAGCGATGCCAGCTTTCTTCACTTACAACCACGTGTTGCCGTAGTGACCAATATTGATGCGGATCACATGCATACTTACGGCGGTGATTTTTCAAAACTTCAGGATACTTTTATTAAGTTTCTTCACAACCTGCCTTTTTATGGTCTTGCTGTTATCTGTATTGATAACGAAAGTGTGATGGATATTCAGGAACGCATTGGTCGTCAGGTTATTACTTATGGATTAAGTGATGAAGCGGATTATCGAGCGGTCAATATTCGTTTTGATAAGAGCAAAACTTATTTTGATGCCATCAGGCCGGGAAATAAACCCGCATTAGCTATCACGCTAAACATGCCTGGTAAACATAATGTATTGAATTCTCTTGCGGCAATTGCTGTTGCAGAAGACGAAGAAATTTCTGATGAGGATATTCTCGAAGGCTTATCCAGTTTTTCAGGCGTAGGGCGACGTTTCGAAATTTACGATGCGCAGGAAATCGAAGGAAAAAAATTCATGTTGGTTGATGATTATGGTCATCATCCTGAAGAGGTTCGTGCCACATTGAATGCATTGCGAACAGGGTGGCCTGAAAAACGTGTGGTGATGGTGTTCCAGCCTCATCGTTATACACGAACAGAAGAGCTTTACGATGATTTTGTTTCTGTGCTGCATAAAGTTGATTGCCTCCTCATGCTAGATGTTTACAGCGCAGGTGAAGATGTCATTCCTGGTGCAGACAGCAGAAGTCTTTGCGGCAGCATTCGAAAACGCGGCAAGGTGGACCCTGTTTATGTTTCGGAAATTAATGAACTTCCACAGGTGCTTAAGGAACAGATTCAAGATGGTGATGCCGTGATTATTCAAGGTGCTGGCAATATCGGAAAAGTTTGCACCGCTTTATTGAATTCAGAATTTAGCAAGGTGGAGTTGTAAGCATGGATTCGAATGTTTCAAACAAATTCGGAAAAGTTGCAGTGCTTGCAGGTGGGGATTCACGTGAGCGTGAGATTTCCTTGCAGAGTGGTAATGCAGTTCTTAAAGCAATGAAAGAGGAAGGCATTAATGCAGAGCTTGTGGATACCAGTGGTATGGATTGGCAATTATTGAAAACTTTTGATCGTGCATTTATCGCCTTACATGGTATGGGCGGTGAAGATGGACGTATTCAATCCCTGCTGGAACTTCTGGATATTCCTTACACGGGTAGTGGTGTCGCAGCATCTGCGATTGCCATGGATAAAGTATTGACCAAGAAAATCTGGCAGGCATCAGGGTTTACGCTTGCAAAATCTACGGTGGTTAAGAGTGAAGCAGAATTACGTGAAGCGATTGAAGCAATAGGCTTGCCGGTCATGGTTAAACCTTCTCTTGAAGGTTCAAGTGTCGGTATTTCTTTGGTGAATGAGCTCAGTGAAAGCAAGGCAGCCTTTGACGCAGCAAATTTTTCAGGTCAACAAGTGTTAGTTGAACAATTTATTCATGGCGATGAGTTTTCGGTAGGCATACTTGGCGATGAAGCCTTGCCTTCAGTACGCATGAAAACAAAACGTGCTTTCTATGATTACCAAGCTAAATATCAGGACGATGATACTGAATATTTCTGTCCATCAGGATTAAGCGATGTTCAGGAAAAAGAAATTCAACAACAGGCGCTTGCCGCTTTTCAAGAACTTTCCTGTTCTGGATGGGGAA
>JBECKS010000140.1:0-6524 GCA_040235395.1 Pseudomonadales bacterium
TTTGATGACACATCATAACTTACCCGTGATATGCCAGAAATCTCATTGATAATCCTGTTAGACACTTTTTCAAGAAGCTCATAAGGCAGGTGAGCCCAACGCGCCGTCATAAAATCAATTGTTTCAACTGCTCTTAAACTAACTACATATTCGTAGCGTCTCGCATCACCAACAACACCAACAGATTTAACTGGCAGGAATACAACAAAGGCCTGACTGGTACGCTCATACCAACCGCTTGTTCTTAACTCTTCGATAAAAATAGCATCAGCCTGACGCAAGATATCCGCATATTCCTTTTTAACTTCACCAAGAATACGTACACCTAAACCTGGACCCGGGAAGGGATGTCGATAAACCATATCATGGGGTAATCCCAATTCCAGGCCCAATTTCCTGACTTCATCCTTAAATAACTCACGCAGGGGTTCAAGTAATTCAAGTTTCATTTCTTCAGGCAATCCACCAACATTGTGATGAGATTTAATGACATGGGCCTTGCCACTTTTAGCGCCTGCAGACTCAATAACATCTGGATAGATGGTTCCCTGGGCTAACCAGCTTATCCCTTCAAGTTTTTCTGCTTCTGCATCAAAAACTTCAATAAAGGTATTACCAATAATTTTTCTTTTCTTTTCAGGATCACTGACACCCTTGAGCTTCGTTAAGAATAAATCTTCCGAATCGGAGCGAATCACCTTGACACCCATGTTATCTGCAAAGGTCTGCATGACCTGATCGCCTTCATGCAATCTAAGTAAACCGTTGTCAACGAATACACAAACGAGCTGGTCACCAATTGCCTGATGTAATAATGCGGCAACAACAGAGGAATCCACACCACCAGAAAGCCCTAGCAATACCTTATCTTCGCCAACTTGCTCCCTAACACGCTCTATCATATCTGCCAGAATATTGGCGGGCGTCCAGAGCGCTTCACAGGCACAAATATTTTTCACAAAATTTTCGAGGATTCTCCCACCCTCAACCGTGTGGGTAACTTCCGGGTGAAACTGCAACCCATAGAAATGTCTGTCTGGGTTTGACATAGCGGCAATAGGTGCGCTTTCTGTGCTAGCACTTAAAGAAAATCCTTCAGGTAACAAGCTAACCTTATCACCATGACTCATCCAGACATCAAGACACAGCTTCCCCTTACTTTCTTTCGCCTGAATATTGGCAAAAAGAGGGGATTCCTTTTCCAACATCAATTCCGCATAACCAAATTCCCTTAAATCAGAACTACCAACTGAACCTCCAAACTGCAAAGCCATAGTCTGCATGCCATAACAGATACCAAGTACAGGGAGACCAAGCTCAAACACAATCTCAGGCGCCCTAGGGGTGTCGTGCTCAGTAACGGATTCAGGTCCACCTGAAAGCACAATGCCTTTTGCCTTAAAGCTTTTAATAAAATCTTCGCCAACATCGTAAGGATGCAGCTCACAATACACGCCAATTTCGCGAATGCGTCTTGCAATCAGTTGCGTGTATTGAGAACCAAAATCAAGAATCAGAATACGTTCCTGATGAATATCGAACACAAGAAATCTCCAGACAATAAACGGGAATTACATAATTTATAACAAGAGCACGCCATCGAACTCAGGGCACTCCCAAACAAAAATCAGGCTACACAACACTGGCCAGTGTTTTATTCACTCTCAACTGATTCTGATAACTAGCTTACAGGATTAACTAACTGGATAGTTAGGTGCTTCTTTGGTAATCGTAACGTCGTGTACATGACTTTCCGCCATACCTGCTGAAGTTACCCGAACAAACTTGGGCTTGGTTTGCATGGTCTTGACGTCAGGGCTTCCAGTGTAACCCATGCTAGAACGCAGACCACCCAGCATCTGATGCACAATCACCGAGACGGGGCCTTTATAAGGCACCCTGCCTTCTATGCCCTCTGGTACCAGCTTATCAACACCCATTGAAGCATCCTGAAAATATCGATCGCTAGAGCCTTCGCTTTGCGCCATAGCACCCAAGGAACCCATACCCCTGTAAGCTTTATAATATCGCCCCTGAAAGAGCTCTACTTCGCCTGGTGCTTCTTCTGTACCTGCTAGCAAGCTTCCCACCATAATACTATCTGCGCCTGCAGCGATTGCCTTAGCCATATCACCAGAAAAACGAATTCCTCCGTCAGCAATGACTGGAATATTCTCATTGATCAGGGCTTCCTTAACATCTGAAATAGCGGTTATTTGAGGAACACCTATGCCCGCGACAATACGAGTGGTGCAGATGGAGCCTGGGCCAATACCCACTTTAATAGCATCAACACCTGCATCCCTTAATGCTAAGGCTGCATCTGCCGTGGCAATGTTTCCACCAATCACTTCCAGCTTGGGATAATTTTTCTTTACCCATGCAACTCTTTCCAATACCCCTTTTGAGTGCCCATGAGCGGTATCAACCACGATGAGGTCGACGCCAGCATCCACCAATAATTCTATCCTGCGCTCCGTACCTTCACCTGTACCCACTGCTGCACCAACCACTAAACGACCTTGGTCATCCTTACAGGCATGTGGAAAGGTTTCTGCCTTCTTAATGTCCTTAACAGTAATCATGCCCTTTAGCTGGAACTGATCATCAACAACAAGCACTTTTTCAATACGATGTTCATGCAGTAGATCCTTTACCGTATCACTATCAACACCTTCCTTGACGGTAACCAGCTTTTCCTTACTTGTCATGATAGCTGAAACGGGTTTGCTAAGATCTTTCTGGAAGCGTAAGTCACGACTGGTAACGATACCCACCAGATCCTTTCCTTCCACTACAGGTACACCTGAAATGTTGTTGCTAAGCGTTAAATCAATCAGTTCAGCAATACTTGCATTTGGACTGATAGTGAGAGGGTCTTTAACCACACCACTTTCAAATTTCTTAACCCTGCGAACTTCTAGAGCGTGGGCTTCTGGTGTCATATTCTTGTGAAGAATACCAACACCGCCTTCCTGCGCCATGGTAATCGCCATACGGGATTCAGTAACCGTATCCATAGCAGCAGAGATAAGAGGGATATTTATCTGAAGATTGCGGGTTAGTCTTGAACGGGTGGAAACATTTTTAGGCAGGACTTCTGAATAGCCAGGCACAAGCAAGACATCATCAAAAGTTAAGGCTTCTTTATCAATTCTCAACATGATTCACCTCCATTGTCCCGTTGACACTCTCTATGACGTAGAACATAGGCGTTTACGTAATAGACGCATTGCATGCTTCGTAAGCAACATCAGTGAATTAAACAGCTGTGATGAAGGCCTTCTCGTTCTACCTGATTGTCCTTAAGTGCACAGGCTTTCACTGGCTTCGAGGCTGAAAAATAAGCGGAGCATTATAGTGACCCAGCCCATGATTAACAAGCAAATCGACAACTATCGGATAGTCTGGGTTACTCAGCAGCCCCTTTTTTTCTAAACAGCTGCCAGCCCTTTCCATCCCTGGCTTCAAAACCCTTGCAAATCCACAAGTCACCCACAGCCGCGAGTTTTTTCTCGCCCTGCTCTTCAACAAAAAACAGTGGCACAGCATCTCTTTCCCAAGGCGGCACCCTATACTCTTGGAAAAGCTTCTTTAACAACTGGCTTTTATCCCGCCCTACTGGCTGACAACGCAAACCTGCCTCGCGAAATTCAACTTTCAATTCAGAGAAACGTTTATCAAGCGAATGTCCTGTAGCGCTTACTTTTTCACAACAGTAACAAGTTTGTGCAAAGTGATGACAGGGCTGTTCTTCAAGTTTCCAAGTGAGCATAGTCTCCTCCAACTCACTTAGCACTTCCTGTTTTAATAGAAAAAGCTGCTGTTCGAAACCATGCCATGTCACCGTGTACTCATCATCTTTCCATGACATGATTTCAAAAGAAGGGATGGTACTTTGATTTAACATGGCAACGAGCTTTTCAAGCCGTTGAGCAGGCGGCATCTGTATATGCTTTTTATCCATCCAGAATCTCAACAGATTCTTCTGTCTAGCCTTACTAAGATTTTTCAAGGCATGAATATCCAAGCACTCACCCCAACGGGCAAGCTCAACATCCTTACACAGCAGATTATGAAAATCTTCCTGCGCTACTTCCTTAAGTAGTTGCTGTTGATCACTTTGCAAACGACCAACTCGAGCCAAGGCATCATTGATTTGTGGCCAACGATTTCTTATTAACGGAAGAATATCCTGTCGAATAAAATTTCTTGAGAAATAAGTATCTTCATTGCTTTCATCTTCAATCCATTCGAGATTATTTTCACTTGCCCACAAGGCGAGCTCTTTTTTATCCAGATTCAGCAAGGGGCGTAATATTAGTGCAGCGTTAAGCTCTCTAGATTCTGGAATACCTGTTAATGCCTTACCACCATTTCCACGGAACAAACGAAACAGCAGGGTTTCTACCTGATCATCACGATGATGACCCATCAATAACAAATCATTTTCACGACAGACGTTTTTGAAAACCTGATAACGTAAAGTTCTGGCTCTACTTTCAATACCTTGTTTCGAATCATTATCCTGAATGACATCAATCTGCTCAGAAAAGAAGGCAATTCCTAAACGCTTACACTGTTCTTCACAAAATATTTTCCACCATTCGGACTGCTTGCTGATTCCATGATTAACGTGAATAGCCTGAAGAGATAATTGATGGGTAGATTGCTGTAGAAAGCGATGACTTAGATGCAAGAGCACCATTGAATCCAGACCACCACTGAGGGCAATGCATATTCTCGAAACATGGGGATGCGTATTTAAAAACCCTGTTAACTTATCGTTAAAAACTTCTTGAAGTGATGATTCCATAATGACAATCAGGAAGCTTCTTCAGAAGGATAATTCAGGAAAACCGCCTGAGTTCCAAACAAATCTCTCAAACCTTCAATCAAACTATCATCAGGTTTTACATTCCAGGCACTGCTCAACTGAATATTCGCACGTGCTTCGCTATTGGAATATTCAATGACAAGCGGGCAGCCATCTTCTGATTTAAAACCGCTTCCTTTTGCACCGTGCGCCCTCAACACTTCCTTAAGCTTTTCCTGAAAAACATTTTCCATGACATTTTGATTAATTCTTATACGGATATCACTGGCAAAATGCTCTCTCGCTTCATTCAAACCTTTTACCGATTCGGCCAACATTTTCAAACCACCCGTATATTCATCGTGAGACACACGCCCTTCGACAATAACAACAGCGTCCTTCGCAAGATATTCTGGATTACATTGGGCAAGCACTTCTGAAAAAAGACTCACATCAATATTGCCACTTCTATCATCGAGTTGAATAAAGCACATTTTCCCACGCCTTCCCTCCATGGTTCTTACTGATGTGATGATTCCGCAAATCGTTTCCAAACGATCATTGCTACTCAGGTCTGCTATTCTGCGTTTAGCAAATTGACGTATTTCCTTTTCATACTGGTCAAAGGGATGCCCAGTGAGAAACAGACCAAGGGTTTCCTTTTCACCTTGCAACCTATCCCGTTCTTTCATGGGTTTTGCACTCACATAATTGGTTGCAGGACTTTCTGAATCCACCAAACCAAACATATCTTCCATACCTGATGACTGATTCTGGGAAAACTGATCAGCCGCCTGCAAAGCTGAGTCAAGAGACGATAATAGCGTTGCTCTATCTTGCCCAAACTCATCCATGGCACCGCATCTGATAAGTGCTTCAATCACTTTTCTATTCACTTTTGACCCCGCAAGTCTTCGACAGAATTCAAACAGATCCGAAAAGGGCCCTTCCTGCTTTATTGAATTAACAATGGATTCGATAGGACCTTCACCAACACCTTTAACAGCACCCAAACCATAAACAATCTGGTTTTCACTGCTTGCTACAAATTTATATTGACTGATGTTTACGGAAGGCAAGATGATATCAAGCCCCATGCGACGACACTCTTCGATGAGCACAACTATCTTGTCGGTGTTATCAAGATCAGCAGATAACACAGAGGCCATAAGATAAGAAGGATAATGGGTCTTGAGCCACATCGTCTGATAGGAAACCAGGGCATAGGCTGCAGAGTGACTTTTGTTGAAACCGTACTCAGCAAATTTTTCCATCAAATCAAAAATGGGAGTCGCGACTTTTTCATCAATATTGTTTTTTAACGCGCCATCATTAAATAAGCTTCTTTGCTTAGCCATCTCCTCGGGTTTCTTTTTACCCATTGCACGGCGCAACATATCAGCACCACCCAAGGTGTAATTGGCAAGCACCTGAGCAATCTGCATTACCTGTTCCTGATAAACGATGACCCCATAAGTATTTTTCAAGACCGGTTCAAGATCAGGGTGCGGAAATTCAACCTTGGATCTTCCGTGTTTCCTGTTTATAAAATCATCCACCATCCCCGACTGCAATGGACCAGGTCGGAATAATGCAACCAATGCAATAATGTCTTCAAAACTGCTTGGTTGAAGACGCTTAATAAGATCTTTCATACCTCTGGATTCAAGCTGGAAAACCGCTGTTGTTTCTGCAGTTCGCAAATACT
>JBECKS010000186.1:0-7301 GCA_040235395.1 Pseudomonadales bacterium
GGCCACCACTGTCATTTTCAGGCCGGGTATTCTGATATCAAAAATCGTCATTGCTGAGGCATTGATAAACCTCAATCTCACTTTGTCACCGTTTTGGAATAAGCCAAGCCAACCCGGATCAGGCGCATTGCCATTCATCAAAAAAGTATAGGTCCAGCCGGTCACATCAGAAATATCCCTGTCACTCATACGCATTCGATTCCACATTTCTCTTTTTTGCCAAGTGGCTGCTACGCCACTGGCTTTAATATCGTGGTATAAATCGCCGAGTGTTCTTTCGTGCCCATTGTAATAACCGGGCATTTTCTTCAGTGTGTTATAGATATGTTCAGGCCTTTCATCAGACCAGTCCGACAACATAACAACATGTTCCCTGTCATAGGTATCGGGCTTTTTATCCTTGGGTTCGACGATGATGGCGCCGTATAAGCCCGTTTGCTCCTGAAAGCCGGAATGGCTGTGATACCAGAACGTACCGGATTGTTGAACTGTAAAACTGTAAGTAAAGGTTTCGCCTGGTTTTATTCCACTGAAGCTAAGACCAGGCACGCCATCCATGCCTGAGGGAAGGATAATGCCGTGCCAATGAACGGAAGCATCCACATCAAGTTTATTGGTGACACGAAGTGTTACCTTGTCGCCTTCTTTCCAGACCAGTGTAGGCGCGGGTAGCGAACCGTTAATACAGGTGGCAATACGGTTTTTACCCGTGAAATTAACGGGCTGATAATCAATGGTCAGATCAAAGGTATTGCCACGAAGTACGGCAGGATTATTGATGGCTTGTTCCTTTGCATAAGTGATACCAGGGCTTAGCCCCAATCCATAAAGTGCACCGGCCGTAGCAACACCGGTAACAAACTGCCTTCTTGTAAATATAAAATCATTATTAGACATAATTAACTCAACCAGAAATTATTGAATAAACAACAGCTCACAAAGCCTGTTACATAAACAACGGACGCACTTGTCCTAAGGTTAGCTAATTACAGGTGGGCGGTAAGGATTTTCGGAAACAAAAGGGGCGGGTTTTTCAGCCAATGTCATTTCATAGGCAGGATGTTTTTCAGAAGTTTGGAGAAGCATAGACACAGGAAGAATGGCACTTCCAGAAACACACTTTACACAAATATTTTCACAACAGGCATGTTTATGGTTTTGTTTATCCAAATGGTGGCAAGACATCATAAGCATCGAGTTGCTGCCTTCCAGCTGAGATGCAAAAGCCATCGGTGCATTTAACACACCCGCTAAAGGTATATTAAATACAAAACCCACAATAAAAATCAGTTTTGTTAAGCGATGCCTTTTCATGGGATTACTATAACACCAAATCCTATATTCTTTAAATATAAATACTTACACAAGCTCTCCCAAAGTTGTAAACAAAGCATGAAAAAAACAAGTGTACTGGATTTACAGACGCTAAGGTTTATCAATTCCATGCTGCTTTTTCTGGAAGTTGTTTGGGTTTAGAAATTTTTCGGGATTATTTTTTAATTCTTGTACCAAGGGATTGATTTGGACGAGTGCTTGTTCAAATGCTGCGTTTTGTATCTCGACACCCCCGGTGTTCAAGGGCCACGTTAACTCAGGCAGGTCAGGTTCAATCACAATAAACGGCGTTCCACAGCCACACGGGCACTTGTGGAATGTCATTGCTTGATCGGAGAGATACCAAGGTCTTTGGCGATAGAGAAGTAAATTTAGAATTTGTAGTAGCGACCATGGTTGATGTTGAGTCCATGTGAGCGCATCAACACCCTCACGGTGTACTGCTGTGTGATGTACCAGTAGCGCATCGAGCCCATGATTGCAGCAAATTGCCTCAGTTGGAGCCAGCTCTATCATCGCTCCATCACTGTACCATTCTTCATCAATTTGTACTGGTCGATATAAAACCGGCATGGCAGCACTTGCCATAATTCGAGAAGCAAGGTCACCGCGAGAAAAAATTTGTTTGCTGTTTTTTGAAAGATTAAAAGCCAAACTGTAAAAAGGAATATCGCATTCCTCGAATGTTTTCGCTGTCAAACTCTGGTAAATATAATCAATAGGCTTCTGTGTATCAGAAAGACCGTTATAACCCCGCCCTTTTCGTATCAACATCATCCATATAAAACGTAACCACGAGTCTGGATCCCAGTATTCATGAGTACGCACGCTAGCCAGATTTTTTGACCATTGATCCAAGCTGGTGCCACTGGCATAAACACCACCTACTAATGCCCCAGCACTGCATCCAGCAATGGCGGAAACCTTTATGTCGAGTTTTTCCAGAGCCATTAAAAAACCCGTATGGGCAAATACACCTCTGCCACCACCTGAGCTAAGAACCACACCAATGCGTTTTTGATTAGTCATTATTAATGCTTAAATTTATTTCAATTAATATTTTTAAATTGCATTTAAAGTTTTCGAAACTTCAATCATCGTCAGACATATCCATTCCAGGCTGGTTTTGCAAAGCCTTGTATTGCTCAGGGCTCATATCCGGTAGTGCTTTAACAAAGGCTACCATCGCCCAGATTTTTTCATCTGAATGGCTTGGCCCCCACGCAGGCATGCCAGTAAATTTGACACCATTTTTGATAATCCAGAATAATTTCTTATCAGAAGTGTTTCTGACCACATGAGCGAGTATGGGAGGTTCCGGATTAAGTCCGTCTCTCGCTTCACCTGCTTCTAAACCAGGTGCGCCATGACAACCAACACACATTTCATTGTAGTGAGCAAATCCCACATTAATGGTTTTTGGATCTTGAAAAACGCTTTTATCTGGAAGAGCAACATTCTCGTATCGCTTATCTATGGAACGTTCCCGTGTTGTTTCCAGAATCCAGCTGATTAAACTGGAATCCTTACCCGTTGCTGCAACGTTATAAATCCCGCTGTATATAAATAGCAAGCCAGCCAATGTTGCTAATACTGCTAAAGAAACTATAGTGATGAAAACTTTTTGCATGACTCAACTCCTTAAAAAATATTAAACACTGCCAGCTCAAGTTTAAAACTATTTTTAAATCAGATTAAACGACTGCGCTTTCTTTGCAGAACCCCGCAAGCACACTCCACTTTTGAATAAACCAACACTGCATCGCATTGACCATCAAGTTCTGCAGAGTTAGCTTCATCAGTATCAATATGCATTTCCAGTTTGTAACTGGGGCTAACACGAATCAATACGTCACCAAAGATTAATTCGCGAGCTCCTCCCTTGATTGCTACCTCAACTTCATCATTATTCTTAACATTAAATTGTCGGGCATCTTCGGGATGCATATGAATATGGCGGCGTGCACAGATGAGACCTTCTTTTAAATGTACAGTTCCCTCAGGTCCTTCCAGAGTAATTGGTGCAGAGCCATGAGTTTGTCCTGAATCCCTGACAGGCGCATCCACACCCAAGGCAAATTCATCAGTACGGGAAATTTCCACCTGGTTCTTGCTACGAAATGGACCAAGTATACGCACATGATCTATTCGACCTTTAGGTCCGATCAAGTTGACGGTTTGATCACAAGCAAACTGACCAGGCTGACTCAATTCACGATAGGGAACTAACTCTGCATTATTACCAAACAAAGTTTCGAAAGTTTCCTGGGTTAAGTGTACATGCCTGGCGCTAACGGCAATTGGAATGCGCCTGGTATCATCAACGTTGTCTTTTCCCTTAACAAGGGCCTCGGTTTGCTGAGCAATCTTTAAACCCTCATTTGTTTTTACAACCAGAATTTTTACACGGGAATTTGTTGCGCTGATATCTGATACAGAGGAATCGCTATCTTCCAGGTTTACATCTGCATTTTTATCCTGATCCAGTACCACACCTAAAAATTCCAATCGCTGCAAAATGCGCAAGCGCATACTTGAACTGTTTTCACCAATACCGCCTGTTAACACGATAACATCAACACCACCCATTACAGCAGCATAGGCACCTATATATTTTCTAATGCGGTGGGTAAAAACAGCGATAGCAATTCGAGCCTGATCATTGCCTTCTGATGCAGCCTTCTCAATAGCTCGCATGTCATTGGACAAGCCAGAGATTCCTTTCAATCCCGAATTGTTATTCAAAAAATCATCGATTTCTTCAATACTCATACCAACTTCGCGCGCCAGAAAAATCAAAATGCCAGGATCAATGTCACCACTGCGCGTCCCCATCACCAGACCTTCCAAAGGCGTTAATCCCATACTGGTTTCAGTAGAATGACCAAATTCAACAGCACAAGCACTTGCACCATTGCCCAAATGCAATGTGATGATACGTAAATTAGCCAAGGATGTTTCCAAAAATTCTGCCGCTTTTTCACTGACATATTGATGAGAAGTACCATGAAAACCAAATCGCTTAAGGTGATGCGTTTCTGCCAATGAATGATCTATTGCATAGGTTTTTGCGCGTCGCGGCAAAGTAGAGTGAAATGCGGTATCAAAAGCGGCTACGTGGGGTATATCAGGTAAAATAGACTGTGCTGCCTGTATGCCTGCCAAATTGTTTGGATTATGCAAAGGCGCATAGGGCGACCACCGTTCAATCGCCGCGATTACATGACCATCAATCATCACCGCATCATTGTATTGATCACCGCCATGCACAACACGATGACCAACTGCATCGATGGCGTATTTTTTTACTCCATCCAGTATATTTGATAATTCTTTTCTGAAATCAGAAAGCTCACCTTTAAGTTCCACTGTGCCTGTTATCAAACAAGTTTCAGACTCGCTTTCTATCAACTTATATTTAATGGTTGAAGAACCACAGTTAATAACCAGGATATTCATAAGCTTTACCAGAGTTTAATTTTCATTAAGCAACAACAGATTTCTAGCAAACTATTACCATACCGGAAAAATAGGCACTCATTAATCAAACCCATAAGGAAGCACACCCTCTGCAACAATATATAGAAATCATATGGCATTTACCCAATTTGGACCTACTATGGGGATTTCAAAATAAAACATTGATAGCTTTTTAGCGATTTATGTATTATTTAAAACACTTTTAGTCATTATGGTCTCAACAAATAATATACCTAAAAGAAAACTATCAAGTCTATCTCATAAATTCTCGTACGTGATCAATACGAACTAGATCAAACAGAGGATTAGCAACCCAAGAAAAAACGTCCAGGAACGGCTAGCCATGCAAATCTACGAGATATTTCAGGTTATATGGTGGGGGTGAAGCTCAATTTTATCAGCCACTTCAGAAGTAATATCTACTCAGGCTTTAACCGGTTTTCAATTATTTTGTTTAATAGACTTAGAAGAAGCAGATCCTGACTTTGTAGCAAAACCTTCTAAACGAAGGCTAGCTTCATAATTTGATTTTCGTACTTTAGCAAAATACGCTTTCTTGGCTTCTAGAAAAGGAGTTTTTTGAGTCATAAAGTCACCCTGCTTATAGTGTTAATTATAACAATCTGAACAAAAATATCTTTCCCTGATATCTCCTTAATAATCAATAAGTTAGCGTTCTTCATCCAAATTTCGCGGGGCCGGAGTCGAACCTAAGAAATAAATCCTTATATTTCAGTATATTAAGGCAGCTATGTAACCTTGTAGCACAGCATGTAGCACACTGCCCATTTTCAGGAACCCGCACATCGAAACCGCACAAACGCAACATTTTTTCAGCGTTTTTCTGCTAAAAAAATCTCTGTAACTTTGGAAAAATCTTCAGAGAATTTGTAAAAAATTTTACCACGAGCCAGATTGATTTGTAATAAGGATGGTTAAAGGTACCGTCAGAAATACCGACAATCACAAACGGTAGGATTTGTGTCCGGATTCGTTTCCTACCAAATCAAAATCCACCGCTCTAAAATTAATTTTCAGGTGTCTGAAAAAGCCCAACTATATCCACCTGCTTTTGGCCTTGTCCCTTTACAAGCCATGCTAATATTTGAAGCATTTATTTTTAATGTTCTTGAAGCATCTGCAACAGAAATAAATGTTCTCAATATATCACCCGAATCTGGGTCAATCATATTCACTGATTTCCTTTTTGCTTGCGTCGCTTTCTCAATCCCACATTTAGGGCAGCCAGTTTTGCCACGACCACTTGGGCCACCAGTTCTTTTACCAATCGCGGCTTGAAAAACATTTCCACAATCAGAACATGTCCACCATACCTTAAAGCTTGACCCTGACTGGAAATGTTCGGGTAATAGATTTTCATTTTTCGTGGAGTGCCACTCTTTCGCTATTTCAGGATATAAAAATTTTAGCGATCTTGTTTTTAGATCTGTTTTATATCGTAATATTTCTGATCTATCCCTCGTGACATTAATGTCTATTGGGTGACCTAACATCCAGGTTTTTGAGTAATTAATACGTTTAAGCAATTCACCCAGCATTAGTTCCAAATTTTTAGGTTCATAAAGCCTTTCCATTCCGAACATGTCATCAGCAATTTCAGATGGAAATTCTGGCATTTTTTCTCTTAGCCTTATTAGTTTTATCCCATTCTGTTTACAAAGTTGGTATTTTCTTTCTTCTCTTTTTAAGGTGTTTTTTTTGTGCCAAGCTTCGCCATCATATTCAATAGCCAATTTAATCGACGGAATATAAATATCTAATTCCATTCGCCCAAGAAATTTATCTGAATAACGATTCAAAGCATCGGGGTACAGTTGCTTGATATAAAAATAAGAAGCCTGTTCTGCAAAAGATGTTTGCCGCCCATCATTACATTTCGGACATTCGGTGCCATGAGCTCTATGAAGTAATGATGCTTTGTATTCATGATTGTTTGGACATAGCCACCATATTTTCTTTCCACTACCATAAGTAACTTCTGTAGGCATTAATCCTTTATTCTTAGTTAGATGCCACTCTATAGCCAAATATGGATGAGTAGTTGCCAGATCATTTTTCCCAGCAACGACGATTTTATTTGCGCATAAGGGACAACCTCGGCCTAATAACGCACGATTACTAATCCTAGCGTGCCAACTGTGACCACATGTTGAGCAACGCCACCATGCATATTGACTACTTGCGGGTCTAAAATCGCTGGGAAGTTTGTTTCTATTTTTTTCTTTATCCCATTCTTTAGCTATTTCAGGGAAATCTAATTCGAGATTTTTCTTTTCAAGGTTTTTTGCCTTTTTACATTGCATACAACCGCTGTAATTTTTTATCCTGTTAGTTGTCTCTACTCCACACGTATGACAACGCCAATTGGCTTCATACCTGGATTCCTTGGAGAACATTTTTGGCGTTAACTTTCCAAGTTCCCCAAATAAAGTAGACACCTCACTACCACCTAACGAGGGTCTAAC
>JBECKS010000196.1:0-12907 GCA_040235395.1 Pseudomonadales bacterium
TTTTGCATAGCCCCACCCCTGCTCCTGATCAAGGTGTAGCTTAGTGCTTTTAAGCATCCAGCTTTCTTTTCCGGGCGGGCAGCTTGAAATGGTATTGTTGTCTACGTCGGTGATGTCATTGCCAATCTTGATACGGGAAGCTGTACCGTTCAGTCCAGTATCGAACATCAGGAACTGGGCATCATATAGCGTGGAACTTTCTTCGTTCGTATTGTATTGCGCTTGATCGCTGGAAATGAGTAAGCCCTGATTATCAATCTGTACATTGCCTTCAATATCCAGTTCACCGTTGCCTTGGTTATAACGCATGGTATCGCCAGAAATACTCTGATTGCCTTTAGTCACAATGACATTGCCCTCAAAGATTGAGGTTCCCTCGGGAGAATAAAGCACTTTATTTGCGGTAACGGTTTGTTGTTCAGAAGTGTTACTAGTACTAGAGCCTTTGGTTTCAACGCTTGCTGTGCTGGATTGGGAATCCGTTTCTGACGATGGTCTGTAAAATACGCCTTCACATTGTGGTGTTAATTGAGGTTTGGGTTCTGGTAACTGATCAAGTTTTTCCTGAGTAAGCCAGTATTGGTTGATGCCACTGCTATCTTTCTCTGCAAAACTCGTTTGTGCTAAACCTAAACACAATACGCCTGCGACTAGGCACGTGCTCAGAATGGCAGTGCGCATTGGCAATATCTTGCTGTTGAATGCAAGCAGCGAGAGTAATGCTCGCTTCGCAGATTGAACTTTCATGAATACCGGTCAGATTATGGGCGTGAGGCTGAGCTAGTGATGATAAATCATTCATGGTAGGTTGAGCTAGTTATTCAAAAGTTCCTTGAAAAGGATAAGAATAGATAAGCTTCAAAATAAGTGTTTTTTCGAGATTAAATCTCTATCAATAAAGTGGCGAACAGGTTGTAAATGAGTCTGGAGCAGGAGCAAAGCTTGCAAGCTAAAGAAGAAAGAGCCAGAGCGCTAGAAGACTGGTGTGCCAAGCAAAACCAGTTAGCAGGCTTATCGTTTAGCTTCACAATGGTTTCCGGTGATGCCAGTTTCCGTCGATATTTTCGCGTGCTGACAAAAGATGATTCTTATATCGCTGTTGATGCTCCACCTGAAAAAGAAGATTCAGCACAATTTTGCAAAGTGGCAGAACTTCTTCGCAAACAAGGCTGTCATGTTCCGATTGTGCACGCTAGCGATTTTGAAGCGGGTTTTATGTTGTTGAGTGATTTAGGTGATCGATTGTTGCTTTCTGAAATCAATGAAAAAAATGTCGATGGTTTTTATCAGGCTTCCTTAAATGAATTAATTAAGTTACAGGGAGCTCATCTTAAAGGCGATGAATTGCCTCCCTATGATTTTGAAAAATTAATGGAGGAAATGTCGCTGTTCCAGATCTGGTTCCTGAATGCTTATCTCGACATTTCCTTGAGCGATTCGCAAGCTGGCTTAATCGAAAGCACTGAGCGTTTGATTGCAGAAAGCGTAGCGCAACAACAGCAAGTGATTGTGCATCGGGATTTTCATTCAAGGAATATCATGTTGGTAGATGATGGCATTGCCATGATTGATTTTCAGGATGCCTTAATAGGTCCTATTACTTACGATGCCGTTTCTCTTTTGAAAGATTGTTATATTGAGTGGCCAGAAGCTAAACGAAAGCTTTGGTTAAAGGCTTATTTTGGGAATCTGGTTAGGGAAAATATTATTTCTGATACAGGTTTTGAAAATTTTTACCAAGGGTTTGAGTGGATGGGTTTGCAAAGACACTTGAAAGTATTAGGTATCTTTGCGCGTTTAAGTATCCGTGATGGTAAGCATGGCTATCTGAAAGATTTACCATTGACTTTTGCCTATGTTGAAGAGGTGTTGATAAAAACAGAAGCGTTTGCAGAGTTTGGCGACTTTTTTATTCACGAAGTTAAACCTCTTTTTCTTAAAAAGCAGGCCAGTGAATGAAAGCGATGATACTGGCAGCTGGGCTTGGCACTAGAATGCGCCCCTTGACGGATTCCGTTCCTAAGCCGCTATTGCCCGTTGGTCAATCAACACTGATTGAACTCCACCTGGAAAAACTTTTTAAGGCAGGTATTCGTGATGTCGTAATCAATGTTTCCCATCTAGCTGAAAAAATCCAGCAACATCTTGGTAATGGTGAACGTTATGGTTTGTGTATTCACTATTCTTTTGAAGAAGAACCCCTTGAAACAGCTGGAGGTATTCATAATGCCCTACCACTTCTATGTTCCGATGAAGATGAAACCTTTCTTTTGATCAATGGTGATGTCTGGACAGACTTTCCTTTAGATGTATTGGTGAAGCGAAATCTTAAATCGTGTGAGTTGGCTCATCTGGTATTGGTAACAAACCCAGAACATCATCAGCGAGGGGATTTTTCTCTGGCTGCTGACGGACGTTTACTGAATGGGGGTGATGTGAGCTATACCTTTTCAGGTCTTTCTCTCCTTTCTACTGTCTTATTCAGGAAGGCGCTCAAGAGTAATCGCCTTGGCGAGCTGTTCAGGGAGTTGATTCAAAAGCAGGAAGATGGCGATGAGATGTTGATATCGGCTGAGGTGTATTCAGGTGGGTGGATGGACGTGGGCACACCGGAACGCCTGGCTCATCTAAGAGAAACTCTGAAGTAGTTTTCCTGTTTTCCCCTCACCTTCTTACCTGTTTATTCATTCCGAATAAGTGTCAGATTTTCAGATTGCATCTCGCTATTAGCTCACTTAATGTTAGCGCTCCCGTTTTTTCAAACACTTGTTTGAAGTCGCTGAACGATTTCCATAAAAAGTCTTATAAAACAGTTAGTTAGCAGGCTAATAAAAAAGTACTAGAAATACCAGAAAGATGTGAATTCCCCCAGAAGTTAAAGCGGAGTACGTATGAGCGAACAGCAGTCAGGCGAAGCCATTGTCCAGATAATAGACGTCTATAAAAGCTACCCACTCGGAAAAATGATGGTTGACGCACTTCGTGGCGTAAACATGGAGTTATACACGGGTGAGTTTGCTGCCTTGGTTGGACCATCAGGCAGCGGTAAAAGTACGCTCTTGAACATGATTGGCTGCGTAGATGTACCTACTTCAGGAACTGTTCTGATTGATGGTAATGATATTTCCAAGCTTAAGGAAAAGGAGCTGACAAGATTACGCTTGGAAAAACTCGGTTTTATTTTCCAGTCCTTCAACCTGATTAATGTGCTCTCGGTGTATCAGAATGTGGAAATGCCTTTATTGCTTCAAGGTAAATACACCAAGGCTGAGCGTGATAAGAAAATCAAAACCATTGTTGAGCGTGTTGGCCTGAGCAAGTTTATTGGCCATCGACCGAATGAGTTGTCGGGTGGGCAGCGTCAGCGCGTTTCTATTGCCAGAGCGCTGATTACAGACCCGCGTATTGTGCTTGCAGACGAGCCAACGGCTAACCTTGATTCTGTAACAGGTAAGGAAATCATTGACCTGATGAAGGAAATCAACGAGCAGCAAAAAACGACCTTTATTTTTTCAACCCACGATGATCGTGTGGTCTCTCGGGTTCAACGCATTATTCCCATCGAAGATGGTGTTATTAAAGCTGAAGCAGCAGCACATTAGGAATCCTCATGATTAATTTCAGTTTCCTGTTATTGCTAGTCAAACTTTCCTGGCGAAGTATCTGGAGCCATCGTATCAAGAGCCTTGTTGTGGGCTGTATTATTTTTATTGGTGTTTATCTTCTGGTTGTGACAGACGCCATGATGTCGAGCATTAATGTTTCCATGGAAAAAAGTCTAACCTGGAGTGTAACGGGACATTTGCAAGCTTATGATTCAAAAGCCCGCGATAAATTCACTATGCTAGGTATGGTAGGTAGTTTGGGTGCAGAGCCAAACGTTGGACGTATTGAAAACTTTGCAAAAGTTAAGGAGGTTCTACAAAGCCATCCTAATGTTAAGCATGTCATTCCCATGGGAACCGATTATGCCCTGGTGTTCAGGGGAAACACCATTGATAAACTGGTGAATACACTCAGGGAAGCGGATAAGAATCATGATGAAGAAAACTTTGAACTTGCCAGAAAAAAACTGACTGATGTGTTTGATAAGTTACTTATTCAGCAGGAATATCGCGTAGGTATTGTTCGTGATCAGGAAAAACTGAAAAGTGAAATCAAGATACTAAAAGAGGTGAGTGAAAATCATTTCTGGGAAAATTTTTCAAAGGATACTGAAAATAATCTCATGTTCCTTGAGACAAAGCTGGCGCCAATGGTGAAGGATCGTGATCCTATGTTCCTTCAGTTTCTTGCAACTGACGTTGATCGTTATGCTGAAGCATTTCCTTATTTTAAACTCGTGCAGGGAGAAATGATTCCAGAGGGTGCAAGGGGGCTTTTAGTTAATCAGGAGCAATATGATTTTGTATTCAAGGATAGAATGGCGAGAACTTTTGACAGTATTGAGAATGAATTACTGGTCAAGGAAAACGGCCCTATTGCAACAAATTATGAAATACAGGGTTGGATTAAGAATGTGCAGGTGGAAACTCAGGAGTGGATTCTTGATTTGGGAGCCATTGAGTCAAATAAGATCAAGCAGGCTTTGCAAAGTTATCTAAAAAAAGAAGATAGCCTTGAAAACCTTTTTGTAGAGTTCCTGAAGCTTAATGATGAAAACTTTTTTGAAAGAAAGGATTATTTTTATCAGGAAATTGCGCCCTATATAGATTTATACCCTATTCATATTGGTGACATGATTACTCTTAACAAGTTTGGGCATGGTACTTCAATACGGGTTCGGTTCTATGGAACCTACACGTATCCGGGATTAGAGCGTAGCGGTTTTAGTGGTTTCTATAACCTTGTTGACATGACCAGTTTCCGTGAAATGTATGGTTTTGTTACGCCCGACAAGCAGAAAGAAATTGATGCCATGAAAGAAAGTGCAGGCATTGAAAATTTTGAAGGCGGTATTTCTGAAGATGATCTTTTCGGAGAAGGTGTAAGTATTGTTCAGGATGCACCGGAAGACAGTTACAAGGCATTTGAAGCCATTGAAGATATTCAGGTAGTGAATATCGATGAAAGAATGAAAGCTCAGGAGGCGCAACGCTATACGCAGGCGCAGATAGAAAATGGTCCAAGCCTGAGTGCTGCCATTATTCTCAAGGATCGCTCACAGCTTGAGCAGACAATTAAGGATCTGAATAAACTTATTGCAGAAAATGAACTGGAAATTCAGCTAGTGGATTGGCAGCAAGCGGCTGGTTTTGTTGGTCAGATGGTGACCGTGATGAGAGTGGTTCTCTATACCTTTATTGTTTTCGTTTTTGCGGTAGCGACTGTCATTATTAACAACGCCATGTTCATGGCAACCATGCAACGATTTACCGAAATAGGCACCTTAAGGGCGATTGGTGCTGGACGCGGTGTCATCATGGGAATGTTTTTGTGTGAAAGCGTTTTGCTTTCTTTGATTTCAGGATTCTTTGGTTTGCTTGCTGCTTTTGTCTTTATCAATCATCTCGGTAGTGTCGGTATTGTTGCACCAAAACCCGAGGTGCAATTTGTATTTGGTGGGCAACGACTTTATCCACACATCATGCTGGATAATATTTATCTTGGTTTGTTCGTGGTATTTGTCGTGAGTGTCGGTGCTACTTTATATCCGGCAATTTACGCAACACGTATTCCTCCAGTTGTTGCGATGAACGCGAAGGAGTAAGACAGATGATTTATTTTACCATTGCGTTCAGAAATCTTTTGCAAGCTAAACGTAGAACCTTGTTGCTCGGTACAGCCATTGGCATGGTGACTTTTTTGCAAGTGCTTTTGCAAAGTGTAGGTAATGGTTATATGGAAAACCTTGAGGAAGGAACCACGGCTTTAACATCAGGTCATGTAAATGTGTTGGGTCTTTACAAGATGAGTCACGGCAAGATGACGCCTTTCATGAGGGATGGAGATAAGATTCTTGAGTTAATCAAGCAGTCAGCTCCTGAGAAGATAGAAAAAGTTTATTTAAGGAATGGTGGCCCTGGTCGTTTGATTGGTGATTTTAATTCTCGCGTTGCGCTTGTGCAGGGTATTGATTACGACGAAGAGGTTGGTTTGCAGCAAACGCTGGTGCTTGCCAAGGAATCTTCTTATGTTGAAGGCGGTCGCGATGAAGCTTTTGGTGATATTTCTAAAGTGAAGGAGCCAAACAGTATTGTGCTTTTTAGTTCGCAGGCAAAAACCCTTGGTGTTAAGGTGGGTGATGAAATTGCTTACCGCGCCTTCAGCATGGTGGGCATCAATGTTACAACCATGCATGTGGTCGCGGTGGTTGAAGATGTAGGTGCAATCAGTTCTTTCTTTACCTTTATGTCACGGACAACGGTTGCTGAAGCAATGAACCTGAGTGAAGACGTTTCAGGTAATATCCTTGTTTACCTGAAGGATAAATATCAGTCACAGGAAGTGATGAGTAAGATAAGGGATACGTTAACGGAAAATGGTTATTCATTAACGGAATACGAAGGGTTGTCTATTGTTAAACGTTGGGGAACTGTAGAACGTCAACCTTGGTTGGGACAGAAATTTGATACCGTTACCTGGCAGGATAATGTGAAAGATGCTGAGGTCATTGTGAAAAGCATCGATGCCTTGAGTTTCGTCCTTTTGACGATTCTGTCGGTGATTATTGGTATTGGGATTATCAATACCTGTTGGATCAGTGTTCAGGAACGTTCAAATGAAATTGGTTGTATTCGTGCAATTGGCATGTCATCGCGAGCTGTTCTCGGATTATTCATGCTGGAATCCCTGATGTTAGGCGTGTTGTTTTCCACGCTGGGTGCTTTGTTAGCCTGGGCAGTTGTACTAGCAGTTAGTCATGCAGAAATACCCATTCACAGTCAGGCTTTAAGTCTGGTGCTGTTTACCAATAAACTTAACTTGAGTCTCTTCTGGCAGGATATGGTGAGTGCAATTGTGATTTTCTCAACAATCACAGGTATCGCAGCATTATTCCCTGCTTTACGTGCATCGAGAATTGAACCTATTCAGGCTATCAACGCAGCACATTAACTGGATAGAAAATGTTTAGCATTGGTTATTGTGGTAGTAGCTAAACACATTAAACACTAAGCATCTGGAGTTTTACCATGCGTATAAAAACCTTAGTTCTTGTAATGCTTTCAGCCGTCATGGTTTTTTCGTCTGCCTTCTTGATTGCTGCAGAGCCTATGACTCAAACTCAGGTAGATGCCATCATCAAGAATCTTGATAGTAAGACGCATTTTGACGGTGACTATAAAGCCGTTGCGCTAACGCATACGATTAACCGTGAGAAGGGAGAAACGGTTCAGAAAATTGCCATTTACCGACGTGATGCCGATGATCGTTTGATGCTGTTATTTCTGCAGCCAAAATCTGATGCAGGTAAAGGCTATCTCATGATTGATAAGAATTTCTTTTCCTATGAACCGTCAACCGGTTCCTGGACGAGGGTAAGTGATGAGCGTGTAGGTGGTAGCGCATTGAATCGGTCCAATTTTAATGGTTTTGAATTTACCAATCGTTTTGATGGAAAGTTCGTAGCTTACGAAAAGTTGGGTAAGTTTGAAGTAGCTCATCTCACCTTAACAGCCAAAGAAGGTGTGGATACAGATGAAGCGAAAGTTGAATTGTGGCTTGAAACAAAAGATTTTAATGTGTTGAAGCAGCAGGATTATGCACTTTCTGGGCGCCTGCTTCGCACAACCTATCGTTTGAATTATCAGAGATTGTCTGATGCTTCTGGTAAGGAGCAATTAATCCCTATGAAATCCATTGTGAAGGATGAAGTGGAAATTGGTAATGAAACAACCATGGTGCTTGAGCAAATTGATACGCAACCATTGGCTGAAAATATCTTCACCAAAGCATGGCTGGAAAGTAAAAGCAGATAATGAATATAAGGAAAAATATCAGTTTTCAATCTGGAAATGATATTTTCCCCCGGCTGTTTTTGTGTTCCTTTTTCTTTTCTCATATTGGTTTAGTATCAGCTAGCGAGTTTGAAGACGACCTTTTTGGTGCTTCTTCTGTTTCAGTACAGGAAAACGCTAGTCAAATACAACCCAGCGAAAATCAATTTGATGAAGACAGTCTTTTTGGCGGCGAAGCAACTCCTCAAACAAATACCTCTTCCTCTTCAGGCACGTCTTTTAAATCAATCATGGAAGACAAGCTTTTTGAGTCAGAAAACCAGTTCACTATCGGTGGCAAGTATTACCATTCGGTAAGCATTACTGGAACAGATAATCAGAAAGCCAAGGATGCAGCGTTTAGTAGTGATGGCATTGCGGATATTTATTTTGATGCAGCCCTGAATGATGGCGTGCGTTTTTTCATGCGCCAGAAAATCCAGCAGGATTTTTCAGCTCAGCAAGACAATTCTAACGTGGTGGATTTTTCCGGACCGGCAGCCGACACATCCATCGATCAAATGTGGCTGAAATTTCATTATCGAAACAAGATTTATACCACGCTCGGTAAGCAGCCTACTTTATGGGGCGCGGGTTTTGTGTGGGCGCCAACAGATTTTATTAATGATCAGAATGCGAGTCCTTTTGCATTATCAGATCAACGACTGGGCGTGAGTCTGATGAAGTTCCAGGTTCCTATGGATGCAGCAGGCATGAATATTTATGGTGTGCTTCAAACGGATCAGGCGAACACTGTTGGTCAAATCAAGAGCCTTGTGCGTGTTGAAAAGATTTTTGAGGATTCTGAATTGGCTTTTAGTTTCTCATCTGAACCGTATCAGGAGTTAAGAGCGGGTTTGGATTATTCCGTTGGATTAAAGTGGTTTGATTACTATTTTAATCTTGGTGTTACAAAGAACGATCAGGGGCCTTATTATGAGCGGCCACCTGGAAGCGGGCCATTAACCTCTGATGATTTGTTGGGTCTATTGCAAGCTAATATTGATAATGATCCCAGCGCTATTCCACCCAACGCACAACTCTTACCTGTTGATCGCACAGGCGAATATCTGAAACAGGTTTCAACAGGGTTAATTTATATCAAGGGCTTTGACGATAGTTCACAATTTATTATTAACGCCGAATATTTTTATAATGAAAAAGGTTATTCCGATAATGATATCCTGACCCTCCTGTTATTACAGAATCCTGCCGTATTTGATCCACTTACCTTCAGTCGACATTATATTGCGGCAGGTTTTACCCGGTCGGGTCTTGGTCCCTCCGGCCAGTCTTATGGTTTGCAATATATTCGAAATATCTGTGATACCTCTGGTGCTGTTGTGTCTACCTTTGGATTCAAGCCTTACAGTGATTTGAATTTTTCTTCAAACATCATTGTCTTTACGGGAGGTGAGGGAACCTTTAATCCTTTCGACTCTGATCGTGCTGCGCTTGAAGAAACTGCAGACAGGGTGGCTAACGGGGAATTAGTGATTCCAGATAATCTTCAGAATTTACCACCAGTGTTAGTGCCCCAGAATACCGATCCCATTACAGCGACAGTTGGTGAAACCAGTTTTGAAGGACCGCGTTTCATGTTGCGAATGCAGTTGAGTTTAACGTTCTAGATCAGTGATTGAATTGTAATTCTGCCAGGCGCTCATAGAGAGGGCAGCTATCAAGCAATTCCTGATGTTTACCCACGGCAATAATTTCTCCCTCATCAATGACGGCAATGCGATCAGCATTGATGACTGTTGCCAGACGGTGAGCAATCACAATACTGGTTCGTTTTTCCATGAGTTTATCCAGAGCCAGTTGAACGATGTGTTCACTTTTAGCATCCAGTGCACTGGTGGCTTCATCCAGTAAGAGAATTTCCGGATCCTTAAGAATGGCGCGTGCAATAGCGATACGTTGACGTTGCCCACCTGAAAGCTGTGTTCCTGATTCACCAATAAAGGTTTCATAGCTTGAGGGTAAGGCTTCGATAAATTCTCTGGCATATGCTGCTTCAGCAGCTGCTTTTACGTCATCCATGCTGGCATCGGGTTTTCCATAGCGAATGTTGGTGAGCACATCGCCAGTGAACATGGTTGGGTTCTGTGGAACGATGGCAATCTTGGAGCGCAAGGTTTTCAGGTCTAGCGTCTTGATATCCTGAGCGTCTACTTCAATACCGCCTTCTTGTGGGTCGTAAAAGCGCATAATCAAATCAAAGAGCGTGGATTTTCCGGCACCTGAGTGGCCGACCAGCGCCAGCGTTTCCCCTGGTTTTACATGCAGGTTGACCTTGTTTAATGCAAACCTGTCCGGTCGACTGGGATAAGCAAAACTCAGTTGCCTGATATTGATTTCTCCGGGACCTTGCAGTGCAGGCTTGCCTTTATCATAGCTGTCTTCTAATAAATTCCTTGAGCTCAGTAACTCCATCAGCCTTTCCATGGCGCCAGCCGCACGCATCAGGTCGCCGACCACTTCCGAAATGGCTGCAACGGCCACACCCACTGCGGCTGCGTAAAACGAAAACGCAGCGAGTTCGCCGGCAGTAATCCTGCCAGCCATGACATCACTGCCGCCCACCCAAAGCATGCAGCCCAACGCAAGCCCAACGAGAGTAAGAATGCTGGCAATCATGATGGCACGCATTCGTATATGCCGAACGCCCGCTTCAAAGGAATATTCAATATGTTTGTCGAAAGCTGTTTTATCTACTTCCTGATGATTAAAGGCGTGTACTGTTTTGATGTTGTGCAGGGTTTCACCCACATAAGCACCGGCATTAGCAATTCTATCCTGGCTGTTTCGTGAGAGCGTGCGCACGCGAAGACCAAAGTAACGAAGTGGAAAAACAACCGCGATAATCAGGGCGAATACAATCAGGCTTAGTTTTATGTTGCTAATGGTCATTAGGAGAATGCCGCCAATAAACATAATGGTGTTTCTCAGGGCAATGGATGCTGAAACGGAAATGACTGACTGGATAATAGCGGTATCGGTGGTAATGCGTGTCTGGATTTCTCCACTCAGGTTTTCGTCAAAGAAACTTGGATGTAAATCAATCACATGTTTGAAAACACTTTTGCGAATATCAGCACTAATGCGCTCGCCAATCCATAAAATGATACTAAAACGAAAAAAGGTGCCAACAGCGATAAGCAACATGAGCAAGATGAACGCCATAACACTTTTGGCGAGCAATTCTGGTGATGTGGTCATGTAGCCTTTATCGATGACAATTTTCAGACCTTGACCAAAGGAAAGTGATAAGCCCGAGGTAAACAGAAGTGCAAGGGCCGCCACTACCATCTGCAGTTTGTAAGGTTTCAAGAAATTGAGAGCGGGTTTCAGCAATTTCAGGTCAGTGCTGGTTTGCCGAAACTTTAAATCGTCATCCACAATGCTTACTCGTTTGATGTTTTTATGATTATTATTGAGAAGGGGGTAAGGCTAATCATAGCTTTGCTAGCCCATTGATTCTGCACTATCAAGCGACATTGGTAAAACGACATTACATCTTGCTTGGTAGCGTTTTTTTGAGACTTAGGTGACAGGTGCGTTATGGCAGATTTTTTCCAGAACTTGGAAGCAAAACACAGAGAGTTCATTGAACAACAGAAAGTTTTCTTTACCGCAAGTGCGCCAGAAGAGGGGCGCATTAATCTTTCTCCAAAGGGCATGGAGAGCTTTCATTGTTATAGTGACAAGCTTGTGGGCTACCTTGATATGGTGGGTAGCGGCAATGAAACGGCAGCACATATCAAACAGGATGGCAGGTTAACCATTATGTTCTGTAGTTTTGGAGAACAGCCTCTGATTATGAGGCTGTACGGGCAAGGGAGGGTGGTGCAGCCTGATGATAAGGATTGGGCAGACTATTCAGCTTGTTTACCCCAATATAAGGGCACTCGACAGATTATTCTTCTAGCAATTGATTGTGTGCAGACTTCCTGTGGATATGGTGTGCCCAGAATGGAGTTTGTTTCTGAACGACCTACTTTGAAAAAGTGGGCTGAAAAGAAAAGTGAGCAGGAGTTGGCTGAATATCAAATCAACAACAATCGAGTCAGTATTGATGGGCTTGAAACAGGTTTACATTTAGAAAAATAAAAAAAGGAGAACGTTATGCCAGCAACAAAACGACAGTGGATTTATCTATTACTCGCCATCGCAGGTATTTGCACTACCTGGTATTTCAATATCAATTTCATGATGGCTCATGGCACGGATATCAGGGATTTCATCAAGGCAGTTACCTTGAATGATGCGGCCATGAGTATTGCTTATGACATCAGCATCATCGGAATCGCCTTTCTTACCTGGTCATATACCGAAGCGAAAAAGCTCGGCATGAAAAACTGGTGGGTTTATCCCGTATTGTGCTGCGGTATTGCTATCGCATTTGGCGGCCCGTTATTTCTTTATATGCGCGAGCGGAAACTATTTGAACAGAATCTTGCTAACTAAGTAAGGTGTTTTCTGCAATTCCAGGGAAGGTATAACAAGCAAGAGCAGCTGAAATTTAATTTTTTTATATTTCGTCTTTATCTGGAACGCTTTATGCATTATTAAATTTATCAAGGCATCGATGTTGCGATTTATTAATTGCATGCATCAGCTTAGTGCAGATTGTTTGCATTAGGAGTCAAACAGGTGCCTTGAGTGTGTTTGCTGTTATTACCTTGTGGTGACGGCAGACATACAATGCGCGCCCTGATCTTCTGGCTTGTATGTTTACGCATACCAACAGGAAGAAACAATCGAACCTGGGTGGAGGATAAAGACATGAGACATGAACTTTTCGACCGCGTCATGATGCAGGGAGAGCAATTGCTGAAGAAAAGTGCACACAACCTGCAGCTTGAAATACAGCAGGGTTTGTCTCATCTTGCAGAACAGAAAGCGAATTTTGGTGAAGAGTATTCTGCCAGCGCTTCGCCTTTTGTTTCAGCGCATATCAATCGAGA
>JBECKS010000286.1:0-2062 GCA_040235395.1 Pseudomonadales bacterium
TACCTGCACGGCCGGCAGCTCATGGCAACGCGGCGCACTGCGGACCTGGAGCAGTCGGTGCAGGCGTTCCAGCAGGCGGTCGATCTCGACCCGCAGTTCGCCCTCGCCTGGGTTGGCCTGGCCGACAGCCACATGCTGCTGGCGCTGTACCGGTTCAATGGCGAGGCGGCCTCCATCCCCATCCGCGAGCAGGCCGTCCAGAGAGCGCTGTCGATCAATCCGGACATTGGCGAGGCATATGCCTCACTGGCCACCATCGAAGATTTCAAGGGGCGCGAGCAGGAGGCCGAGGCCGCATTCCGCAAGGCGATTGAGCTGAGCCCCAACTACGCCACCGCATATCAATGGTACAGCAACAGCATTCACGACCCCTTGCGCTCCCGCGAATCGCTGGAACTGCTGTTGAAGGCCAGCGAACTCGATCCGAGATCTTCCATTATCGGTAACGGGCTGGCCGGCGAGTACTTCGCCCAGGGGCTGTATTCGCGGGGTGAGCAGCAGGCGCTCCGCATGATCGACCTCTATCCCGACCAGCCGCAGGCCTACCACCGTCTTTTTGTTTACTACGTCTACTCGGTCGGAGAGTACGCCAGGGGTCTGCAGCACGCGCGAAAGATGCTGGAGGTCGATCCCGGCTCCGCGGATGCGATGCGCCACATCGCGGAAGTTTATCTCGAGATCGGCGACGCAAAATCGTTTGCGGCGTTCCAGGAGGAAATTGCGGCGTTAAACGCGAACCACTACCTGCTCGGTCTGACGGAATTTGAATCCGCAGTGAAACGAGGCAACGACGCGGCGGCCGCCGAGGCAGTCAACTCGCTATTGCCGCGGATCGACGAGGAAGCGGGGGACGCGCGGGAAATAGCGGAATTTTACCTGATGGCTGGCGACACGGACCGCGCACGCAAAATGTTCGTGGGTTCCGACCCCAGATGGCTTCAGCCGGAGTCCTGGCAGGAATTGATCCACCAATCGCCGGCCGCCAGCTGTGTCTTCTCATGGATTCTGCTGCACACCGGGGACACGGATCTGGGCGCCAAACTGCTGGATCAGACCACTACGTTCCTCGAGCGCGATCTGCCTGCCGCCATCGAACACGTTGACCGCAAGCGGCCCGACCTGTGCTTCTTGGCCGGCGGGGACACCGAAAAAGCACTCGCCAGCCTGGAAGAGCAGATGGCGCACAACCACATCTGGCAGTGGGACGTGAACCACCGCCTGCCCCTGTACGACGCGATCCGGGACGACCCGCGCTTCATCGCGCTCGGCCGGGAATATACGCGCCGTGTCGACGTACAGCGGCGGGCCATCGAGGCAATGGACCCCTAACGCCCCAGAAAGGGCCGGCGGATAAGAAGAATTAAGAGGACACCCGAAGTACGGCGGGCCACGAGAAATGCGTCTGGCGCCGTGAAGCACGGTGGTATCCGGTGACGAGGTGCCGCCAAGGAAGCAGCATTTCCGGCCAGAAGAACGAGGTTGAAAATTTTGGTGGGCCCGCCAGGATTAGTCGCCGCTGAAGCGGCTCGCCCTCCGGACCGGCTCGGGCGACGACGTTCCCCTGATGGCGCGGATCACGATACCGAGCACCGCGTTCATCACGGCCGGCTCGCGGGCAAACATAAACCGTAACGGAAACGGAACGCTCAGCACCCACTGCCGAATCGGCAACGGGCAATACCTTTTATATCGGTTCCCTGGCAGGCGGATTTAAAATATTTAGGGTTTTTGCGTAATTTGGAACGGGGAGGGGGAGTTTATTGCTAATCCCTCACAGGTCCGATAACACTTTGAAATGATTACCTTTTAAAGCCTCTGCAATCTCAGCCGTATGATCCTTGCCCCGCGTCTGTAACACAAACTCCACGTCGACGCTCTGTAACGGCTGTTCGGTGAAAGTGCGGTGGTGATGCACGTGGACAATATTCGCGCCGACATCTTCAATACACTTGGTTGCCGCGGCCAGGCTACCGGGGACATCGCGTAATTCAATACGCAGTCGAATCATGCGGCCGTCACGCACCATGCCGCGCTGGATAATCGATTCGAGGACCGGCATATC
>JBECKS010000046.1:0-3132 GCA_040235395.1 Pseudomonadales bacterium
AAATTCACCTGCATGACCCTGTTATAAAGTGCAATATCCATTGCATCCACGTCAACATATTCACAAATGCCGGCATTAAGAATCACATAATCCAGAGACTCAAATCGCGAATGTAATTCACCTTTCAAATCTGCTATTGAAGCCTGATCACTTAAGTCACAATAAAGGAACTGTATACGTCCTGGGTACTTTTCCTGTAGTGCTTCCAAGTCCTTCAGGTTTCTTCCCGTCACCACGACTTTGGCATTTGCTTCCAGCAGCTTTTTCAGCACGCTTAGGCCAATGCCAGAACTCGCGCCGGTTAACCAGATTGTTTTATTAGAAAAATCACTCATAGCTTAAATCACTCATCCTTAAGCTATGTGCGATAAACGCTGTTTAAGTTTTCTCACCACAAAACCAAGCACCGGAATCTGTTCATAAAGCATGGCACCCAGATCATAACTATCACGCTGGTAATAAATCTTTTGTGTAAAATGAATTTCGCTCATACCCGGCAAAACCAACTCCTTGCCCCCCGCTAATTTGGGATGTGAAAAAATCATTTCCCAACTGATATAGGCTTTGTTCTGACCAACCAACTCACCTAGATAGCGGAACTTGCAATAATTAAGGCCTTCAGCCTGGCGTCTGAAGTAGGTTTTTAAAGCTAAAATGCCCCTAATGCGCTCGACAGGATCAATAAATTCCACATCCTGGGTATAAATCTCTGGCAGCATGTCGAGGGTGTCGCTATCGAAACTCTCGAAAAATATTTTCAATTGACTCACCAAAGCATTACCTGCTTTGATTGAGGGGTAATAAATTGGGTCATCTGGTGGCATGATCTTTCCCTTGCTGTATGTGATTTTGTTTCAATCTATGCCACTTATACGCAGCTAAATGAAATCCAGATTAGCTGATCCAATAATCGACAAGCCCCGTATAAGCATTGAAAGTAATGACTTTGAGAAGAATTCATGTCAGCACAGATTGACCAGACACGTTGGTCGGAAAAGATAGAATCCATTGCCCTTAACCAGGATCGGGCTGCATTTGCAGAGCTCTTTGAGTTCTTTGCACCTCGAATCAAGGCCTTCGTGATGAGCGCCCAGAATGGCTTTATTGGTAATGAACTGGCTGAAGAAATCACTCAGGAAGTGCTTTTGAAAGTATGGCGCAAGGCTGGCAGCTACGATGCCAAGAATGCCAATGTCAGTACCTGGATTTACACCATTGCCAGGAACACGAGAATCGATGTGCTCAGGAAGCATTCTTTTGAGGAATGCCCCTTGGAAGTCGATGACATCTGGGATGAGCAAAGTGATGAACAAGGCCCACTGCAAACCTTACAGCAACAGAAAGCCAAACGTCTGATCGATGAAAAGATGAAAGAACTTCCCGATGAACAGCGTCAGGTGATTTACAAATCCTACATGGAAGGTAAATCCCACTCTGAAATCGCAGAAGACCTAAATATTTCATTAGGCACCGTCAAATCGAGAATCCGGCTCGCCATGCAGAAACTGGCGATGGTGATAGACAGATAAATGAAAGAAACAACGAAAGGTAACACAACAGGTAACATAGACATGCCAAATTTCCACCCCGACATCAGCATATTGAATGACTACAGTGCTGGCAGCTTATCCATAGGCTTATCCATTGCGGTAAAAGCCCATCTGGAAATGTGTGCAGAGTGCCGACACAGTATTCAAAACCTTGAACAAGCCGGTGCTTACTTTCTTGAAAGTAAGACAGCAAACCTTAGTTCAGGATTGCTAGATTCATTAATGTCTAAAATTGATACAGAAAAATCCTTTGCACCAGCGACAAACAAAAATATTTCCCTTAGTTTAGATAACAAAGCTAATAATGGTTTGCCCATCATTCTACAAAAACTACTTAAAGGTTCTATTGAAGAATTGAACTGGAGAAACCTTGGCAAAAAATTGCGAATAAGCAAGGTGATTTCTGGCGATAAAAAAAGTCAGCTTGCTTTTTATCACATCAAGGCTGGCGGCAAGGTGCCTCATCACAAACACAAAGCCGATGAAATAACCCTGGTGTTAAAAGGAAGTTTTTCTGATGAAGATGGGATTTATCGCAAAGGCGACTTTATTGTTAGAACAGTGGGTGAACAGCATTCCATTTCAGCAACACAGAATGAAGATTGTTTATGTCTTGCTGTTGAAGAAAAGCCTATTGCCTTTACGGGTTGGTTTAGACTGTTGAATCCGATGATGAGCGTGCAGCCTGGCTAGTTTATAACTAGCTACGTTGTCGCTACTTCGTTAAAAAAGTTTTTTATTATTTTAAATATTCTTATTTTTATTTAATAAGCCATCTATTAATTGGTCTTTTTCCTGCCAATGCTTAGTCACCCAGGCTTGAAAACGTTTTCTGAATTCCACATCATTTTCATAATCACCAAAGAGAATATCTTCCGGGATTTCGCTCTGACTGACACGAATAACAACTTTTTTCAGTCGTCCACACATCAGATCCCAGATTCCTGAATGACCATAAGGATAAACAATGGTCACATCAAGCAGGTGTTTGATATTGCCATCCATCACTGAAAGCGCAAAAGCAATACCGCCAGCCTTGGGTCGTAACAAATGTTTATAAGGTGAATTCTGCCTGTCGTGTTTTTCCTGAGTGAAACGCGTACCCTCAAGAAAATTGGCAATAGCAACCGAATGATTTTTATATTTGGCACAGGCTTTTTTTGTAGTTTCGATATCCTTGCCTTTTAAAGAAGGATCTTTAGCAATCTGTTCCTTGGTATGGCGTTTCATAAAAGGAAAATCAAGCGCTATCCAGGCAATGCTTAATATCGGCACCCAAATCAGTTCCTGTTTCAGAAAAAAACGAAAGAAAGGGATTTTTTTATTGAGCGCTACCTGCATCATCACAATATCTGCCCAACTCTGGTGATTCGGTAGCACAATGTAAGAACTTTTATAATCCAGATTGGCATTAATCTGGATATCCCACTCGATATCCAGCAATTTCGTCGTTAGCCAAACGTTACCCACTGCCCAGTTTTCTGTCACAAAGAGCACAAAAGGTGTCCAGAAATCTCGCCATTTCTCAAAAGGCAGAATCATCTTAATCACCGAGAAAACGATGAGTGGCGGTGTCCATAAT
>JBECKS010000084.1:0-5025 GCA_040235395.1 Pseudomonadales bacterium
CGGGTTGAAACGGAAATTTGAGCTAGCTGTTCAGAAGTTGTGCCGTATTGAGCCATATGGCGGCTCGCAGCCAGGGCATATGCCCCTGCCGGCATTAAATTTCCATAAGGAATTTCCCATTCAAGCATCGGCATTGGATTTTTAGGGTCCATCTCCCCCATCATTGATGCCATACCCAACCCCTTACCACGAGCACGTGGAGTTGCCGCAAAAAATATCACTGCCACCTCACACATGCCGGCCGCAATAGCCAAAGCAGCATGCTGCACATGAACCTCGAAGCTGGAACCGCCAGTCATGGAGCTATCAGTATAACGGGGCACGATACCCAAATGCTCAGCCATCTCCAGAGTAGGCATAATCATTCCTGTACCAAACAATCCATCAACATCGGATACCTTCAACCCTGCGTTATCCAATGCACCTTTAATCATTTGCACTTCCAACTCACGTTCACTCACCGCTAGAACGCCAGTTGGTGAAACGGCATCAATAGCACCTACTATAGCTACCTTGCCTCTAAAATCCCTAGGACTGTACACCATACTCCTACCTCAACTTAGGATTACATGTTTTATGGAAATCAACATTTCTAAAATTAGACCTTCTCAATCTGATACCTTCTTTTTGATAAATTTACGCATATAAGATGGGGGGAAATGGGTCACAGGCGATATACCAAAAAAGAACTCCTGCTCGACATCAAATTTTCGCATAATGCCTTTCAATCCAGCTGAGGCTATTTTTTCTTCCTTATAATAAGGTGCCGGAAACACCTTAATCGAAGCGCCGGGCTTCAAAACGCGGTGAAATTCTCTGAAAATATTCTCGAGAATAAGTTCATTTTCAATCCACGCAAAAATTACAAAGCTGGAAAGAATCAGGTCAACACTGTTATCTTCAAAGGGCAGGTCATCAGCCAAAGCACCAATCCCTTTCTCCAGGCCTGGTGCGTTCTCATTCAACGCACCGCCACCCGTAACCAGGGTTTTCGCCCAGTCAAACGCTCCAAGTTTAAAACCATTCGCTAATTTAGGATCGATTCCGTAAAAATCGACACCGGCCTCATGGCAAGCCTGAAACATCGAATTAGAAACGTAGGGCGTTAACCCACATCCGATATCCAGAACCACCTGGCCTTGCAACTTTTCCAACACTTGATTTTCAGATTTGTTCTCAAAGAATACTTTTCTATAAAACGCAAAAGACCTGCCGGTGCTCACCACCGGCAGGTCAAATCGATTGTAGGCGTTGGTAAAACTATTGACGACTAGAAAAGTGGCACTGGACAATACCTGTCTAACTTTCTCTTCATTCATTAATTAACACTCTCTTGATTTAAGCTTACTAGCATAGCGAGCTCAGTTTTCATGCGTGATATAAATTGCTTACTCACTCAGGTCCGCAAAGCGATCGAGATGAAAATCTTTACTTCCGAACAAGGAACAGAAAAGTGTCAGTCGACGAAAGTAATGGCCAATATCCAATTCTTCGGTCATACCAATCCCACCGTGAAGTTGAACAGCTTCCTGTGCGCAATAGCGAGCGTTTTCCGCTAAGTACACTTTGGCGGCAGATGCCGCCTTCTTCCTTTCCTTTTCATCACTTTCAGCTAATTTCAAGGCCAGCATCATGACCATTGACCGGCTGGATTCAACTGCCATGAACATATCAACCATTCGGTGTTGAATGACCTGAAATGACCCAATCGCCACACCAAACTGCTCTCTGGTCTTCATATAAGCAAGGGTTTTTTCATTAACTGCGGCCATTCCACCCAAGGCTTCTGCACAGCTAGCAGAAATTCCCAAATCAATAACGTGATCAAGTATTTGATGGCCCTTATCTAGCTCTCCCACCAAATCTTCAGTAGTTACACGAACATTTTCGAAAATGAAATTAGCGGCTCGGCATCCGTCCATTGTGCGATAAGCATTCATGCTTACACCTTTTGCTTTTACGTCAACCATAAACAGCGAAATGCCTTGCTCATCGGTTTGATCGCCATTAGTCCGAACAGCCACAATAATTTTATCTGCCCAGGTTCCACCAAGAACAACCACCTTCTCACCATTAATAACAAAACCATCACTTGATTTTTCAGCCCTAGTTGAAATATCAGACAGCTGATAACCCGATTCAATCTCTGCGTAAGCCAAAGCCAACAACAAATCACCGGTAATAACTTTCGAGAGAATTTCTTCCTTCTGACCTTCAGAGCCACCCAAAAGAAGCGCGTTTCCTCCTAGTACAATGGTAGCCAGATAGGGCTCGACCACCATTCCATAACCAAAGGCCTCCATAATAATACTGGTTTCGATGGCGCCACCTCCAAAGCCACCAACTTCCTCCGGAAAGGAAACACCCAACCACCCCAGCTCTCCAAATTGCCGCCAGATCTCACGATCAAAGCCATCGTCACTAGCTACAATTTTGTTTCTCGAATCAAAGTCGTAATCCTTTCTTACGAACTTCTCAACTGAATCCTTAATCAATTTTTGTTCTTCAGATAATGAAAAATCCACTAAACCTACCTCCTAAGCCAATCCCAACAGCATTTTCGCTACAACGTTTTTCTGAACTTCTGTACTTCCTCCATAAATGGTACAAGCCCGCAGAAAGTTATAACGTTCAGTAGCATGCAAAAACTCATCAGGTCCAATTGAACTGTCTGCTTTCCATGGAAAAGCGAAGTACCCTGCCATTTCGACCGCAAGTTCCGACAAGCTTTGCTGAGTTTCCGTTCCCTTGACTTTTAATAAAGAAGACTCTGGACCAGGTGCCCGTCCAGCAGCCGTATCAGCTAATGTCCTGAAATTGGTATATTCCAGGCTGATCAACTTGATCTCCTCCTCAGCTAACCTTCGCCTGATTGACGGATCTTCATTAAGGGGCTTTCCATTAAGCTGTCGATTACGGGCAACCTCCTTCAAATTGGCAAGATTAAGTTTCGAATCTGCGACACCAGCAATTGTTGTTCTTTCATGCGTTAACAAATACTTCGCCACTGTCCAGCCCTGGCCTTCCTGGCCTACCAGATTTTCCCTAGGGACACGAACGTTATCGAAAAACACCTGATTCAAATGGTGTTCGCCATCAATACTCATGATCGGCTGTATATCAATACCGGGATCACTCATGTCATCAATCAGAATGAAGGAAATACCAGCCTGTGGTTTGCAATCGTTATCGGTTCGAACTAGGCAAAAACAACAGTTCGCAAAATGGGCATAGGTTGTCCAGATCTTTGTACCATTGATAACGTACTCATCTCCGTCCAGCACGGCCTGACATTTCAAACTTGCCAGATCAGAACCAGACCCCGGCTCTGAATAACCCTGACACCACCAGTCTTCACACTCTCGAATTCTAGGTAAGTATTTCTCTTTTTGCTCTTGGGTCCCAAAGGCCATCAACACGGGACCAAGCATGATGATTCCCATAGATATCCCAACCGGTGCGCCAGCAGCTGCTCGCTCAGCATCAAAAATATATCGTTGTGTTGCAGTCCAGCCAGGACCACCCCATTCCTCAGGCCAACTCACCACAAGATAACCAGCTTTACTCAGGGTTTTTTGCCAGCTAACAATCTCTTCTTTGGTCAGGGTTTCACCAAGCAAGTTTTTCTTTTTAAGCTCAGGAGGCAAATTCTCCTTAAACCAAGCTCTAATTTCCTGCTGGAAATCAAGCTCTTCTTGTGTGTAATCAATATTCATAAAAAAATATCCTTAAATTGAAAAGAAAAGATTAGATTATCTAAATAGTTCTGATGGGAAAAACTAAAAGCGCTTTTCATTTGAAATTAATACGGCCGCCCTTGCCCGACGTTTTTCAAAATATTTCTTTTTCCAGGCTAGCTAGCTTTTTTGTAGTAAGCTGCTTCACTTCCGGAAGATCGCGAAAACCGAAGTTTTCCATCCTCAAGTTTTCCAAATCGCAACATTGCCATATCCACTGGATAACTCTGGTATAACTTCCACGGAAGCTTAGATCCCATTTTTGGAAATTTGTGAATCGATCTTTGAACATATCCTGATTGAAAACTCAGGAACGGGGATTTTTTTATCGAAGAATCTGTATTGATGGGCTTAACAGTATCGTAACCATTTTTTTCCATGTGGTTCAGCATCCGACATACGAATTCACTGGTTAGATCAGCCTTCAAAGTCCACGAGGCATTGGTGTACCCAAAGGTCATACTCATATTGGGGAGGTTCTCGAACATCACTCCTTTGTAATTCATTGAATCAGTAACTTCGAACTTTTTACCATTCACAAAAATATCTATACCACCAAAAAACTCCAGGTTTAGTCCAGTAGCAGTAACAATAATGTCCGCTTTTAATTCCTTTCCAGATTTAAGCTTAATCCCATCTTTGGTAAAACAATCGATATGATCGGTAACAACCTCGACCCTGCCACTTCTAACTGCCTTAAAAAAATCTCCATTTTTAACCGCGCACATGCGCTCATCCCAAGGATTATAGTGAGGCTCAAAATTTTTCATGTCGACGTCGGAACCTACCTGCGCTCGGACACCAGACAACAATAACTTCTTAACCTGTTTGGGAAATTTTTGACTGCCATAGTACAAACCGTAAGTCAGGAGGACTTTCTGAGTTCTGGAAACCCGATAAGCCAGCGTTTCAGGCAATAATTTACGAGTAATCGCTACCGTAGGATCAACATCAGGAACAGACGCCATATATGTAGGAGACCTTTGCAGCATCGTAACTTTGGCTGCGTCTTGAGACATTTCTGGAACTACAGTCACAGCGGTTGCACCACTACCGATGACAACAACCTCTTTATCTGTATAGTCCAAGCTTTCCGGCCACGCCTGAGGATGAACTATTTCGCCCTTAAAGTCCTCCTTACCAGGAAACTCCGGTTCATACCCCCCTTTATAGCTATAATACCCGGTGCACCCGCTGATGAAGTTGCATTTCACTTCACTTTTCTTTCCCGATTCAGAGTCTTCACAAGTGATGGTCCAAGTCGCTTCTTCGCTGTCCCAGGAAATTG
>JBECKS010000111.1:0-4834 GCA_040235395.1 Pseudomonadales bacterium
CCAGATTTTATACAGCTGATATGTAAGTCGCAGCGAGGCATGATTCTCTGGAAGTAAAAACGACCCGTATTCATTTTTGATTGGTTAAAATCAGAATTATCACCTGACTTAATTTTGTCATTGGCAACCTTCATCATTCTAAGCCAGAAGTAGGCGTAGCAGAGGTAACCAGAGTACATGAGGTAATCAACGGAAGATGCGCCAACTTCTTCGACATTTTCCATGGCTTTCCCGCCGATATAGCCAGTAATTTCTTCCCAGCCCTTGATGCGGTCTTTAATGACTTGTGTGAATTCATTTAAATCAGTATCGCAAGTGTCACAGAAATCCAGAACTTCTACCGTGAAAGCTTTCAGAAGTTCCCCGCCTGTTTTCAGCACTTTTCTACCAATTAAGTCGAGTGCCTGAATGCCAGTGGTGCCTTCATAAATGGCAGTAATGCGTGCATCCCTGAAGTTCTGTTCCATACCCCATTCAGCAATATAACCATGACCTCCAAACACTTGCATACCAAGGCTGCAGGATTCAATGGCAACTTCAGTGGTAAAAGCTTTCCCGATGGGGGTGAGCAAACTAAGAAGCTCATCAGCTTTTTTTCTTTCTTCTTCATCTTTGCTATAGCGTGCACGATCAGCGACTTGCGTTTCATAATGGATGAATGCTCTACCAGCTTCAGCAAACGATTTGATGGTTAATAACATTCTTCTAACATCAGGGTGAACAAGGATTGGATCGGCGGGCCCCTCAGGGTTTTTAGGACCGCTCAAAGCGCGCATTTGTAAGCGATCTTTAGCGTAGGCAACTGCACCTTGATAGGCTCTTTCTATATGACAGAAACCTTCGAGAGTTACGCCAATGCGGGCGAAGTTCATGAAGGTGAACATGCAGTTTAAACCACGATTTTCAGGGCCAATCAGATAACCCGTTGCACCATCGAAGTTCATCACACAAGTTGCATTACCATGAATGCCCATCTTGTGTTCAAGTGAACCGCAGTTAACGGCATTCCTTTCGCCTGCATTGCCTTCTTTATCAAGAGTGAACTTGGGAACAATGAAAAGTGAGATGCCTTTTGTGCCTGCGGGCGCATCAGGCAATCTTGCAAGCACAATGTGAATAATGTTTTCGGCTAAATCATGATCGCCTGAAGAAATAAAAATTTTGGTGCCACTTATTTTGTAACTTCCATCTGCTTGAGGCTCAGCCTTTGTTTTCAGCATACCTAAGTCGCTTCCGCAGTGTGCTTCGGTTAAGCACATAGTTGCGAGCCATTCACCATTAACCAGTTTTGGGAGATAGTTTTTTTGTTGTTCATCTGAACCATGCTCAAGAATGGTTGCTTTAGCGCCAGTGACTAATCCCGGATACATATTCCATGCATGATTTGCCTGACCAAAAATTTCTGACACTGCTGTTTCCATGGAAGCGGGTAAACCTTGTCCTCCCCAGTTTTCTGGAGCAGACAATGAAGGCCAGCCGCCTGCTACGTATTGTTGGTAGGCTTCCTTGAAACCTTCAGGTGTTGTGACAACGCCATCTTTAAGTGTGCAGCCTTGTTGGTCACCCACTTTATTTAAAGGTGCAATAACGTTTTCAGCCAGCTTTGCAGCTTCTTCAAGAATGGCATTTTCAAGTTCGGGTGTAGCTTCTTCAAAGCCAGGAAGATTTTTGTAGTGGTTTGGAAAATCCAGAACTTCATTTCGTAGGAATTTAATTTCATCTAGAGGGGCTTTGTAGTCTGACATGGTGTTTCCTGTATGTTGGGTTTGCGCAAGATTGCTGAAAGCGACCGGAATTGTACTGAGATAGCATGAGCATGCAATTCATTAGCCACATCTTAATCAGGCAATTTCAATTCAACTTAACGTCGCTTGCATTTAAAGACATAAAGTGCTCCACTTGCGACTCTTTTGGCAACAAACAGCCTGAAAGAAACTGCTTGTTTTTACTTTCCTGAAGACTTTTTTAATTTTTTAAATTTTAAATAGAGGCGTTGCATAACATGTACGAATTTAATGAAACCCAGATCATGATTCGTGATCAATTCCGTAATTTTGTTGAAACGGAAATTCGACCAATTATTGATGATATTGAGTATAACGGTGTGCCTCCTTATGACGTACTCCGCAAGATGCTCAAGACCTTTGGAATGGACGCTGCATCCAAGATGCAATTTGAAGCGAGTATTGCAAAAGAAGAAGCGATAGCGCGTGGAGAAGTCAGTGCTGATGCAGAAAAGAAAAAGAAAGAAAAAGATGCTAATGACCCAATGGCGGGCATGATGGCCGCGATGACTGTTATTCCCATTATTGAGTTAAGCCGGGTTGCGACGGGTTTAGTGACAGCAATGGGTGTTTCCATGGGCTTAACTGCCAGCGCCATTCAAAGCAAAGGCACCCTTGCGCAAAAGAAAAAATATGTGGGTGATCTTCTAACCATGGAAAAAGTGGGCGCATGGGCAATCACTGAACCTAATTCAGGTTCGGATGCTTTCGGTAGCATGAAATCTACAGCCCGCAGAGATGGAAAAGGTGGATACATTCTTAATGGCAACAAAACCTTTATTACAAATGGCCCTTACGCCGACACCATCGTTTTTATCTGTAAGCTCGAGGAAGAGGGTGTAGCGCCTCGAGACAGAAAGATTGTTTCTTTCATTCTGGAAACAGGAACTCCGGGCCTGGTTCAGTCTCCTCCCTTTAAGAAAATGGGTATTGGTTCTTCTCCAACGGGTGAACTATTCCTGACGGATGTTCATGTTGGACCTGAGCAGTTAATGGGTGAAAGTGAAGATGGTTATGGAAAGGGTGGAGCTAAAGGTTCATTCCTTCAGGAGCGTTCAGGCGTTGCTTCCATGGCTCTGGGAATCATTGAGAGAGCTCAGGAGTTGTGTATTGAGTATTGCAAAACCCGTGTTCAGTTTGGTCAGCCCATTGGCCAGTTCCAGTTGATTCAGTTGAAACTCGCCAATATGGAAGTGGCGCGACTCAATGTTGAGAACCTGGTGTTCCGCTATGTTGAGATGGTGATGAATGGTGATTCTGACAAGATGACCTTGGCACAGGCGTCTGCCATGAAGCTTTATTCGGCACAGGCTGCCATGCAGGTGACTACTGAAGCGGTGCAGATTTTTGGTGGTGCTGGTTATATGAGAGAGACTCGTGTTGAGCAGCTCATGCGTGACTCCAAGATTCTTCAAATCTATGCTGGAACCGATGAGATTCAGGTAACGCATATCGCTAAAAGCCTCTTGGAATCTTGATTTCAGAGCCACATTTGGCTTATTAACGTCACTGTTTTGGGGCAGGCTTCGTTGAAAAGAAGCTTGCCCTTCTCTTTTTAAGCACTTGTTTCTGTTCTAAAAAGGTGAATTTCAGGCAAAAATGTTAATAACGCTTGGTTTACCTTTGCTTAGCATTTATAGTCGCTTCTGTATGTTTTTTGAGCAGTTTTTAAGCCAGAAAATGGTGTCCGAATAAGACAGTCAGCGGTCACTTATTTACTACCACTTGTTCAAAGTGTGACCACCGTCTCAAAAAAAGTTTATGAGTATAAGTTCAATAAAAACAATAAGTTAAGTAAAGAGTTTATACACTTGCATTCCTGAGAATCTGATTATTAACAGTTTGTAGCATTTTAAGACAAGCTCTGTCACTATATGCCTAGAGTAGCGCTTGACGCATTGTCTATACTGCGTTTGTGGAAATTTATCTTTAGGGCTCGCACAGGCTCGGTCAAGTTTACTCAGGGAAGATTGGATGTGTTCATAAACCATGAGGTTTGGTTTTTAGAAGTTCATGGTATTTGAGGAATGCGCAAGAAGCGAACCATGGTGGTGCATGTGGTTTTGCTGTTCCCTCGGATGTAAAGCAAAACAATTATAAAAATTTTTAGAAGCTGTTTTTTATTTTTAAAATTTAATTTGTAAACAGCTAAGAAGTATAACAACAACGTACACGCGAAAAGCGAAACCCAAAAAGTGGGAGCATATTATGTCCATTCAAGCTAGGTTGGCTCAATCAATTAAAAACAAAGCGAGTCAGTTAAGGCTTTTGTTTTTGTTGTTGTCCATCACAGTTCTCAGTAGCTGTGTGGGAGACCTGAAATGTAAAGTAGATTTTGCTGATCCAGGTATTAACGACATAAATTGTTTTAACCCTTTTTCAGCTGCGACTGTCGTGAACTACATTGAGCCTCAGGCGAATGGAGTGTATACCCAGACTGATCTTGCATTTGAAATTGAGTTTCCAGATGGCGTTCCAACGAGATATGAAATCAAGATTAATGGAGCAAAAGTTCAATCAGATTTTGTTGTAAGTGGAAATAGTTTGATCGTGCCAGTGGTGAGCCTTGCAGCAAGCCCTCAGGTCTGGAACGCACTTCGAGATGGTGCCAATACATTCCAGCTTACTTATCCATGGAAAGACATATACACTTTTTATGTTGATTTTGAAGACCCAAGAATACACATATTGAGTGTAGATGATGGTTGGAATGGTGTTACCAAAAAAGTTGTTCGTGATAATAACTTCCATGCCAATGCGGGGTATGGAATGTATAGCACTTATTTTGGCCGTTCAGGAGACTTTAAAAATGCCTACCCTGTTCAAAAGACCACGATTAATGGCATTGATGTGGCAGATCAGTTTCAGCCTCATCCAAAACGAGGGAATGTTATCGTAGAAGGCAGGGTTGAGGGCGAGGAATACGCGGCGGTATCTTCATTAGGAGTAGAGGTTAAAAGTTTAGATGGAAGTGGAACTCCCTATGCAACTGGTCAGAATGGAAGCATTATGTATGCCATTCCGGGAACCCGATATACCCATGGAACAGC
>JBECKS010000187.1:0-7695 GCA_040235395.1 Pseudomonadales bacterium
CATTCTTCAACGGCGTATTTAGGCACCGAAATTTTTTCCAAGGTACTTGGATCTTTCACCACATCACCCTTGGTGCATTTACCTTCATCATTGAAATAAAAGCCGTGGAAGTAGCAACGAACTTGGCCATCACACATATCACCCTTACTCAGGTCTGCGCCAAAGTGTGGGCATACACCGTCAAGCACAATCACTTTGTTTTCTTTATTTCGATAGGCAATCAGTTTTTTCCCCATATAGTCGAAGCCTTTAATCTTCTTTTGGGTTACTTCATTGGCGACTAAGGGTGCATACCATCCGTAGGCATAGTTAGGTGGCTCAATCATTGTGTCGCGAAGTGCAGAACTCATGGTTTACCTCATTACGTATAAAAATTAATTTTGGGTTTTGGGTTGAACACCCAGGTATAAATAGAAACAGTGTTTTAATTCAGCGATGAAATCTTTTTCAGGCATCACCGGCAGCAGCTTGTTTGACTGAATGCTTTCAACGCGATAACTGAAAGCCGCCATGGATTGTTCGAAAACAAAACGCACGGCGCGTTCAGGGTTCGGATGCGCAATTTCATTACTTCTGTTCAGGAACAAAGGCTTGAGAATATTTTCTGAAGCCTTGCTTACCAACTCCCTGCGATGCAGAAAGTCTTCATCGTTCTGAGCAAAGATGTTGGCGAGTTGTAAAAACGCTTGCTGCTGCACCGCAAAGGCCCAGACCTGCTCTGACATCATTTCTACCAGATCGGTTATGCTCAGTTTCTGTTGCTCAACCTGATCGGCAATCCCTTTCATAATCAGTAACATGTTTTCGGCGAAACGCTCATGCAGGGCATGCAGCAGGGATTTCTTATCAGCAAAGCGGCGATAGAGTGCACCCACGGTATAGCCTGCGCGGTCTGCAACACTGGCCACACTCAAACCGTCGGGGCCGTTTTCCATGAGCTGCTCAAGGGCGGCATCGAGAATTCGCTCAAGGGATTCTTCGCTTCGGGTCTGTTTTGGGTTTTTGGTCCAGCGGCGGTAGTCCAGATCTACCACGCCTTCTAGCTGTGCATTCATGGCTTCAACCTTCCTTCTAATGCTTATTATTCAAAGCTTATTATTGTTTTGTTTCATAAGGATGATAACGATAATTACCGTTATCATAATTAAATCCAAGCCAAGTGCAAGGGAAAATTCCGCTATCTGATAAAAAGGCGCTAAGTCCTTGTTATTAAAGGAAGCTAGACCGGGAACAGGGAATTCAAGGCACATCTTCACAGGGTCTTATAAAGGTGATTTAATCACTCTTTCCTAACCTGAAGTGGTTCCTCTACATGACCTATTGCGTCGCCGTTGCCCTGGATGAAGGGCTTGTTTTCACCTCGGATTCCCGCACCAATGCCGGCATCGATCAGGTATCCACCTACAGCAAAATGCATCGTTTCGGCAAAGATGGCGATCGCCAGATTGTAGTGTTGAGCGCGGGCAACCTTGCAACGACACAAGGTGTGATTACGGCGCTCAAGAAAGACATCAAGAACAATGCCCCCATAAATCTTTTCAACATAACCGATCTGGATGAAGCCGCGGATTACTTAGGCGAAATTAATGTTGCCCAACAGAAAAAACATTTTGATGAAAACGATACCGTGAATCACGAAGCCAGTTTTATTATTGGCGGACAAATCGGTGACAAGAAACCTAGCATCGCCTTGGTTTACCCGCAGGGCAATCACATTACCTCTTCTTCCAACACACCTTTTTTACAAATTGGTGAAAGCAAATACGGCAAACCGATTCTGGATCGTATTCTTAAACACGATACAACACTCGATACCGCAGCACTTTGTGCATTGGTTTCCATGGATTCCACCATTAAAAGTAATCTCACGGTGGGCCCGCCGATAGAAATGCTGATTTATGAGCGCGACAGTTTAGTTACTAATCGTCATTACGTGTTTGATGAGAACAGTGAGTATTTGCGCGACCTTACCCGAACCTGGGACACACGCTTGAAAGAAGCTTTTCGGCAGATGCCGCCTATTGTGTGGTCTGGTGTTTGGGATCAATCACCCGATGAACAAAACGGAGCTTCCTGATACTGCTTTCAGACAGCGTAAAAGGATAAGCATCTTTTAAACCGAGACTGCGATTTAATTTATTAATTTTAATTGCCAGCTCCGGCCACTCTTCCAGACAAAGATTAACATCATCGTCGTAAGGACAGTATGTCGCTAGACCATTCTGCTTTGCCGTTTCCATGGTGTCGGCAATGTGAAAATAATGCGCCCAACATTCTGCCCAGTCTTCAACAGGATGCGACTGTGCATAATCACTGATGTATTCTGTTAAAAAACCTTCAGCATGTTCATGGGCTGGTGGCTTTTGATAATAAGCTTCCAAGGCTTCGTGGTAATTTAATGCATCATCACCAAACAAGGATTTGAATTCTGCATGGAAAGCCGTGTTTTTTATAAGGCGATCAAAAAAATAATGCCCGCTTTCATGACGGAAGTGCCCAAGCAAAGTTCGATAACTTTCACCCATGGCAACGCGCGTGCTTTCACGGGCAATGTCATCGGCTTCAGCAAGATAAATAGTAATTAAACCTTCTGCATGACCCGTATTAACAATCTGTTCTTCTACCAAGGGATTCATGCGGCGGTCTTCAAGAAAAGCAAAAGACAAACCGGAAGCATTTGATAAACGGGATTGCAAAGGCAAATTCAATTTTAAAATACCGTAAATCAAACGACGTTTTGATTGTTCAAGATTAAACCACCACAAACGTTTTTGTGGAGCAAACACCTGAGGAATTAATTCGTTGAGTTCGCAAGCACGGCAATAAGCACTTTCGGAATGAGCAGGAAGCAACCAGTTGCAGATATTGTAATCATGATAATTCTTGCAGTATTTAAATGAAGCTTGATTGGTTTCATTTAAAACAGCATGTTCATGAGAAGAAAAACAAAGCATTTCTAGCGTTAGGGTATCAAAACCTAAATAACGACCACACTGCATACAGGAAGTATTTTCAAAATAAACGGGATTACCGCAAGCGCAGGAAAAATTTTTCATTAGAGTCCAGAGTTATTTTTATTGTGCTTATTACTGTTCCTTCACATTAGCTATTCTTCGGAAGAAAGCTGCGGCAAGAACCAGGTTAGTGTAATGCATTGATGCAGACCCGCAATATCCAGTTGCAGCTCATCAATAAAATCATGCAAGGTTTGTTCTTCAAGCAAGGTAGCAACACTTATCTGATCAATCTTGCGCTGTAAGGCAGCGATGGTGTGTAAAGGTTCATCATTATGTGGCAAGTGTGCAAGGCTTTCCTTAATGGTGTTCAGGCAACTTGATACCGCTCTGGGGAACAAGGTATTCTGTAGCAGAAAATTTACCACCTGCTCACCGTTTACTTTCTGAAAAACATGCTGGCGATACATCTGATAAGCGCTTAAAGACTGCAACACACTCATCCAGAGAATATTATTAAAGGGGTTGTCATCACTTTCAGAAAGCTCATCCAGCTGTTTGTTCTGCATCAGGTTAAGCGCACCAGCATCCACAATTCTTGTGCTCATGTCAGCGCGCTCAAGGTTTCTGCCCAAACGAATAAACTCATAAGCTTCCGTGTGACTCATGGTGCCTGCAAGCAAACCGCTTAACTGTTGCGAAGTTGCAATGATGTGTTGCAGGAAAGCGCGACGCGCAGCGCGCGCAGTGAGTTTGCTAGCATTATCTTTCGCGTATAAATAGAGGTCGTTAATAATCTCCCAGCATTCTGCAGGAATAATTTCACGAGAGGTGCGCGCATTCTCGCGGGCATTACGTAAACAATTGAAAATGGAACCGAAACAATTGCGGTCAGAAATCAATAATTTCATCGTTGCCTGTTCCTGAGCAGTGGCTACCTTGTTTCTGGTTTCCTCAGTAATTTCGCAACCCGTGATTTCAAGCAGGGTAAGCCAACTAACTTTACTGCCCAAAGGCAAATCAAGTAGCAAATTAGTATTTACATTAATCAGGCGCGCAGTGTTTTCAGCCCGCTCCATATAGCGGCTCATCCAGTAAACTCTTTCTGCAACTCTTGAAAGCATCGTTATTTTTTCGCTCTAATAATCTTTAACAATCCAGGTGTCTTTACTGCCGCCACCCTGTGAAGAGTTCACCACATAAGAACCTTTCACCAAAGCAACACGTGTTAAACCGCCAGGTGTTACTGAAAGATTTCTTCCCTGCAAAACAAAAGGGCGTAAATCCAGATGACGAGGTTCAACATCTTTATCTGAAAGAATGGGCGAGGTGGAAAGAGAAATTAAAGGTTGCGCCATATAATTTCTTGGATCTGCCTTAATCAGTTTTGCAAAGGCAGCACGTTCTTTTTTACTTGCTTGCGGGCCCATCAACATACCGTAGCCACCGGATTCATTTGCAGGCTTCACCACCAGTTTATCGAGATTGGCAATCACGTGGTCGCATTGCTTTTTATCCATGCATAAAAAACTCGGCACGTTAGGAATAATCGCTTCTTCACCTAAATAATATTTAATCATGTCGGGCACAAAGGTATAGACCACCTTATCATCTGCTACACCGGAACCTGGCGCATTCGCCAAGGCCACATTACCTTTTAACCAGGCACGCATTAAACCAGGCACACCTAACATGGAATCGGGATTAAACGCTTCGGGGTCCATGAACCAGTCATCGATACGACGATAAATCACATCAACACGTGACAAACCATTGATGGTGCGCATGTAAACACAATCGTCGTCATCTACTAACAAGTCACCACCTTCGACAAGTTCGGCGCCCATGCGCTGTGCCAGATAGGAATGTTCAAAGTAAGCCGAGTTATAAATGCCGGGGGTGAGCACAACCACTTCAGGATAATCCAAAGGCCGAGGAGAAATCGCGGCTAAAGTATCAAACAGTTGTGAAGGATATTCACTCACAGGTTGAATGGAATAATCTTCAAAGAGCTCAGGGAAAACACGTTTGGTAATGCCACGGTTTTCCAACATATAGGAAACACCCGAAGGCACGCGAAGATTATCTTCCAGCACATAAAACTGACCATCCTTATCGCGAATCAAATCCGTGCCACAAATATGCGCCCATACACCTAAGGGTGGCGTAACACCTACACATTGCTTACGAAAGTTTTTTGATTTCGCCAGGATTTCCTTGGGAATGACTTTGTCTTTAAAAATCTTCTGGTCGTTATAAACGTCATTAATAAAACAGTTAAGGGCAATCAAACGTTGCTGTAATCCCAGCTCGGTCTTTTTCCATTCCGATTCAGCAATAATGCGAGGAATGATATCGAAGGGCCATTCACGATCAATGTTCTCACCGTCACTGTAAACGGTGAAAGTAATACCCATGGTTTTAATGGCAAGGTCTGCAGCATCCTGTCGGCTTTTCAAATCTTCAAGCGACATGGATTTCAAATAACTTACTAATTGCCTTGCAGGCTTGCGGGCATAACCCGGCGAGCTAATCAGCTCGTCATAGAACTCACCGGGTTGATAATTTTTCCAATCGATTTTCATTCACGAATCAATACAAAAAGCAAAGAATGTATTCCACTATAGCCGTGAAAAAAAATAACTCAATCAAGATAAATCAAAAAACTAACGCTGATGCACATCGATGGGGCTGAATACGCCAAGCCCGCCCCGATTTAGCACATGGGTGTAGCGTTGCGTAGTTTCAACATTGGTATGCCCTAACAGTTCCTGCACTGTGCGAATGTCATAGCCACGCTCAAGCAAGCGCGTTGCAAAAGAGTGGCGGAAGGTGTGGCAAGAGGCTTGTTTGGGAATGCCCGCTTCCCGAACTGCATTAGTAACATTTTTGCGAATCACCGCGCGATGCACGTGATGTCTGCGCATCACATCTTCACGCGGATCAAGCGCGGGGCGTGTAGCAGGAAATAAAAACTGCCATGGCAAACGCTTTCCTTCAGAAGGGTATTTACGCGCCAGCGCATGAGGCATCCATACAGGGCCAACACCGTTTAGCTGATCTAATGCGAGCGTAGCTTCCACACGTTCAATCTGTTTATGCAAATCAATCAGCAAGGTTTCAGGCAATACCGTTACCCGGTCTTTGCCGCCTTTGCCTTCGTGCACCGTGATCTGGTTCATTTTGAAATCAATATCTTTCACGCGCAAACGAATGCATTCCGACACACGCAAACCACTGCCATACATTAATTGCGACATGAGTTTATAAGGTTCATTGAGCAGGCCAATAACCTGATTAGCTTCCTGGTGGGAAAACACTGTAGGGATACGGGTTTCCCTACGGCTATGCTGGAAATTAATATCGCCCAAATCGGCTTCCAGAAACTCACGATAAAGAAAGACCAATGCATTCAAGGCAACGGCTTGAGTACCCTTCGACACATTGCGTTCAACCGCGAGATAATCCAGAAACTGTTCTACCTCTGTTACACCCAGAGTTTCAGGGTGAACCCGGTCATGGAAACGAATGAAATGCAGCACCCATTTCACATAGGTCTGTTCGGTTGTGTATTTATAGTTGCGTGAGCGAATAAAGAAGCGGAACTGATCGATAAAACGCTGGGGCTTCGCGGGTATGCTTACAGGAATGTCATCCATAACACTTAATCCTTTGATACTGTTATTTTGTACAGTAACAGGAATAAACAGAAAGGCAAGCCTTCATGATGCTTTACATGGATTCCGTGATTCCGTTAATATCGGTAGATGATAAATTCCTTTGGTGATAAAAGAACATCTGATTTCTTCCATGGAATACAAAGCCGGCAAAGCCGAAGTATTCCAAATCAGATTCAGGACATTGCGCTTTACAAGCTAGATATCATCAATGCAGCGCAAACATTGGATGATCTTAGGTCACCTCCAGGCAATAGATTGGAAGCATTGAAGGGTGATTTAAAAGGTTATTACAGCATTCGAATCAACAACCAGTGGCGAATTATTTTTAGGTGGGAACAAAATAACGCCAGTGAAGTTCAAATTGTTGATTACCATTAATAGAGGTGAAGCATGATTCCAAGTAACAGAACAGCCACACATCCAGGCATTATTTTGCTTAAGGAATTCCTTGAGCCAATGGCGCTTACGCAAAAAAGTCTCGCAACGCATATAGGCGTACCCGTACAAAGAATTAATGAGATAGTGCGTGGAAAGCGAGGTATAACACCTGAAACAGCCTGGCTCTTTTCCGAAGCATTCAATACAACACCAGAGTTCTGGCTTAATTTGCAGTCGATTCATGATCTTTCTGCAAATCGACCTAGTCATCATGTTCAGCCAATCGTAGCTGCGAGTATGTAAAAGCTGGCGTAAAAAACCGTTCCAGAAACCCAAGTTTCATTTACTAAAAACAAAAATTACTAACATATTGATAAATAGGGATATTTCAAAATTTCGCTCCTTATTCCTGGGGCAATAAAGTCTCCTTGTTCCTGACACCCCCGCTTCATTTACAAAAGTCAGATTAGTCTACAGATAGCAATAAGTACTTGAGCCTTAAAGACTTTTGTAAAAGAATGAAAAAACAACAAAAACAAATACGCGCTTGCGCCTCACTAGCAGGTGAAACCGCGAAGCGTGAATCAGCTGTTATGAGTCCTAGCCAAAATGCTCTCAGAAATCGAATTAAAACGAGTCGAAAAGAGTATCGCTCCTTTGTTGGAGCTCAGGGAGAGACCACA
>JBECKS010000012.1:0-3334 GCA_040235395.1 Pseudomonadales bacterium
GCAAAGACTTCTTTGATGGCTTTTAGAACGTTTTCATAGCCACGAATGTTAAGGAAGGTTTCCTGTTGCCCAGCAAAGGATGCATCTGGTAGATCTTCAGCGGTTGCAGAAGAACGCACAGCAACGGCTATATCCTTTCCTCCAGTCAATTCAAGGTAAGATTCATGGACCTCTTTCTCAAACGCTTCCGAAAATACGGCATTCATGATCCATGAACGAATCTCGGCACCTGTTTTGGCTAAAGCAGAAACATCTTCTACATCAAGGGCTTGCAAAGCATTATTAATGCGATCTGCTAAATTGTCCTTAGCAAGGAATTCCCTGTAGGCCTTAGCTGTGGTCGCAAAACCATCAGGAACATTAACGCCTGTGGCGCTCATCCCGCTGATCATTTCTCCTAATGAGGCATTTTTGCCACCCACTTCTTCCACATGATTCATATTTAACTCATGAAACCAACGGATATTTGTGCTCAAAACCTTGCTCCTGATAAGTAATTGACTAGGACAGTGCTAAGCTAGACACTGCTGCGGGTGAAGACTGCTTGAAAGAGGCGGCATTCTAACTGAACTTAAAGGCTTTCTCGCCCTTTATTCATTAGATTTATAATTAATTTATACTTAATAATTTTTGATTATATTTGTAGGCTGGAGTTATCAATTCATGAAAAGAACTGCTTTTTTTGTCTCCGATGGAACAGGAATTACGGCTGAAGCACTAGGTCATAGCCTGCTTTCGCAATTTGAAACCATCGAGTTTGAACAGGTCACCCTGCCCTATATCAACAGTATTGAAAAAGCTCATAAGGCTATGGCACGTATAGAGGAAAATTATATGCAAAATGGAGTTCGCCCCATCATCATTGACACCATTGTTAATCAGGAAATCAGAAAGATTTTTTCAGAATGCAACGGATTCATGATTGATATTTTTTCCACTTTTTTGAATCCGCTAGAGAAAGAACTGGATACCCATTCCACGTATACCGTTGGTCGAGCTCATTCCATAACAGACCAGACACAATATAAAACACGAATTGATGCGGTACATTTTGCCCTGGAAAATGACGATGGCGCCCGTACCAATCAATACGAAAAAGCAGACATTATTCTTATTGGTGTTTCACGAAGTGGAAAAACGCCTACCTGCCTTTATCTTGCGCTCCAATTTGGTATTTGTGCTGCTAACTACCCCATCACTGATGACGATTTAGGGGATCAGGTATTACCAAAATCATTAAAGCCTTTTAAGCATAAACTTTTTGGGTTGACCATTGATGCAGAACGATTAAGTGCAATCAGGCAGGAAAGGAAACCCAACAGCCGTTACGCATCCATACAGCAGTGTCAGGAAGAAGTTCGAGGAATTCTCGCCATGTATAATCGTGAAGGTATTCCTTTTCTGGATGCATCCGAGTTGTCCATCGAGGAAATTGCTACACGTATTCTTGAAGAAGGGAATGTTAAAAGAAAAATCAAGGCTTAAGCATCAAGTATCTGCTTAGGGTTTTGCCGGCAACTCAAGAATAAAATCAGATCCGCCCGATGTATTTTCCTGATATCGTAAACTTCCTTTATTTAGCTCGGCAAGTTCAAGGCTGATACTAATCCCCAAGCCTGTACCACTTTCATTTTCGGTACCCCGTGTTGAAAAACGCTCTTGGGAATAAAAGATTTTTTTTACATCTGCCTCTGAAATACCTAGGCCATTATCACTTATGGTCACAATTGAGGAACCATCTCGTGATTCAATCTTAATGCGAATCCAACCTCCATTTTCTGTAAATTTAATGGCATTTTGAAAGAGATTGCTCAGTATGATTCTAACGCTGCTTTGATCTGCGAATGCCAAGGTACCATCAGAAGCTTCCATTGATACATCGATATTTTTTTGTTTTGCCAAACGGCAATATGGCATCAAAGATTCTTCAACGAATTCAGGAAGCTCAAAATATTTACTATCCAGCTTGAGATCTCCCACTCGCGTGCGCGACCAGTACAAAAGGTTTTCCAACATGGAAAAAGTACTGGTTGAATCTCTCAGCATTGAACTAAATAGTTTTTTCTGCTGCTCTTCATCAAATACATTTGAGTCATCAACAAATAATTCAAGACCGCTGATTAACCCTTGAAAAGGACTGCGCAAGTCGTGAGCAATCAATTGAAACAGCCTGTCTTTTGTTAAATTGGCTGCTTCGAGTTCTTTTGTTTTTTCCTCAAGAATATCAATATTGCGATAGGCAAGATCAGACATTAAACCAATGAGATAACTCGAAATTGCAGATAAAGCGACAAAGGCAGAAATAAAGATTAACCAGGACTCAAATTGATATTGATAAGCATGTTCATCCACATTAAAAGTCACATAACCATTCAAGGCAAGATAAGCAAGGCCAGTAGAAAACAGCCCTGAAATGAAAACAATCACAAGACCAAATCGGGTGCCCGACAATATGGAAGCAATAACTACCGATGAAATGAAGAGCATGACACTTCCATCAATCAGACCGAAAGAAAGTACGCCCATAAAACCCATGACAAGAGGTAAGAAGGAAGCAAAAATAACTTTAAACGTAAAAGGAAGTTTTTTTCTGAAAATAGCAACGGGTATTGCAAGAGCGATACCACTTATTTGAGTCCATAGGGATGCATTCATCTCTATGTGAGAAATTCTTGTTACAGAAAAAGCAACAACTATCCCCCCCACCACGGCAAAAATGATGAGCATCAGGTTAAGTATTTTATCTTTTTCTTCCTGTATCTTGTTTCCAAGCGTATCCATAAATAACCAACACCCCATGTTACTTCCTACTACTTATATAGAAATAACGCCGTGAAGTTTTCCTGATATTTAGTTCTTGTCGTCAGCAACTTTTTTGTAAAGACTTTGCTTTGGTTTGCTGAAAACGTTTCGAACCATTCCCTCAAATAATTTTAACGATAATTCTGGTGCCTTATAATCAAAGGCAGGATTATCATAACGAGCGATAAAACGTGCAGTACGGTCAAAATTTTCCTTATCATCCTTGAAGCGATCACGCATGTTGCGATCAAGTCCGAGGTGATGGAAAAAATTATAACCCTGAAAAATGGCATGATGTTTAATCATCCAGTGATTTTCTTCTGACACAAATGGCTGAAGAATGGCTGCAGACACATCCGCGTGATTAGTGCTGCCTAAGGTATCGCCAATGTCATGGAGTAATGCACAAACAATATATTCTTCATCTTCGCCACCTTCAGCAGCAAGATTTGCAGATTGTAAGCAGTGCTGAAGACGATCAATAGGAAAACCACCATAATCACCACCAAGTAATTCCATGTGTGAAAGGATG
>JBECKS010000013.1:0-5589 GCA_040235395.1 Pseudomonadales bacterium
GGATCATAGGAAAGATGGTGAGACCACTCGCACGCCATAATATTGTGACCATATGGACCTTGTGTGGTTACGAGTCCAACATTAGTAATGAATTCAAACGCAATGTCACTGCCCCATGGAATGTTCATAATCTATTCGTTTTAACACAAACAGCATTTTTCTACTTGCATAGTAACAAATATATACATATTTAAATATTTCTATATGTAATCTCAAAAAAAATCAAACTAATAAGTCCTTCTTAATGATTGTGAGGTACTTATTGAGATTGTCCTGATTTAGAGACAGTATCGAATGCTTTCCTTCCTTCTTTGTTGAAATCAGGCCACAATCATATAGAATTTTCAAATGATGAGAAATGGTGGGTTGGCTGAGGGTAAAATGCCTCTCCAGTTCGCCACAGCTGATCTCCTTTTCTGCTATAAGCGTCTTCAACATCTTATAACGCGTTTCGTCGGCAAGAGCTTTAGATATTTTAAGAAAATTCATAGATTCAAAAGTCTTTGCAAAAATAAGAATTTCTATTGCAAAGCAATAATTCACAGGTTTAAAATTGTGTAATTTAGAATTTCGCAGTCCTTTTGATTGGATTAACCTTACGAGTGGAAGTTATGAAATAGTCGTTCAATGACTTTCGCTTATCTGGGTGCACTCCTATGAACATCATTCATTTAATTTCTCAGATCTTTTGAAAGTAATTTCAACATTTATAAACTGGTCTTGTCATTTAAACAACCTAATTCCGAACTGAATTAGGTTGTAATTGTATTTTCCATGTCTACGCTTATTTAAAAGGCATCCTTTCAAAGAAAAATGACTACTTCTGGAGTGATCCGATCAATTTGCCTTATTATTTTCCCCTTTTCTATTGGCAGATAAACAGCAATTGGAAACAGGATCATTATAATCAATTTGAGGACTCAGCATTTAAATTCAATTTAACATGGTTAAAGGCGTCATTTTCATTCGTCACATCATCTTTGTATTCGGCGGTCATTAATTCTTCAACCGGTAAACTTTTATTACGAGAGAACTTTTTGATGAGTTTGTCAAAAATATCATACATAACCGGTACAATAATAAGCGTCAGGAAAAGCGAGCTGATGAGGCCTCCAATGATTACCCAAGCCAAGCCGTTTTTCCATTCGGCTCCGGCACCGGTCGCTAAAGCTATCGGCATCATACCAAAAACCATAGCAAGGGTTGTCATTAAAATAGGTCTTAACCTTGCATTGTTAGCATCAATAAGAGCAGTGAATGTCGATGCACCTTCCTTTTTACGTTGGTTAGTAAAATCGACCAACATAATGGCATTTTTTGCAACCAATCCGATTAGCATGATCAAGCCAAGAATGGTAAAAAGATTCAATGTATTATTACTTAATCCCAACGCTAATAATGCGCCAATAACAGCCAAAGGAATAGAAAATAATACCACAAAAGGATAAACGAAACTATTGTAAAGTGCAACAAGAATAAGATAAACCAATACGATTGCTGCAAGTAGCGCAATTCCAAGGGTTCCGAAACCATCCTGCTGCATCTCAACGTTACCGCTCCATAAGTAATTTACTCCGACAGGTCTGTCTAATTTCGTCAACTTGCTTTCCCATTCAGCAGCAACATCACCGCTTGGGCGACCAACAGACTGCGCTTTGATGCTAACCGCAGCACTTTTATCCCTTCTTTCCAACATACTGGGTCCTGAACCTTCGGTGACATTTGCAAATTGATAAAGCAGGATTTTTTGACCGGCATTATTGACAAACATCAGTTTTTTAACGTCCTCAATATTTTTTCTGTCATATGAACCATACCTGATATTAATGTCATATTCGTATTCGCCCTTTTTGAATTTACCTTTCGTATTGCCACTAAAGGCAGTTTGCATTGTTGCACCGACGCTTGCCATGGATAAACCTAATGCAGCCATTTTATCTCTGTCTACCTCGACCTTAATTTCCGGATTACCCTCTTCCACTGACAGCTTTACCTCTGTTGCCCCAGGAACTTGTAGAAGCTCCTCCATTGCAGTATTAGCAAATTTCATAGCACTATCCAATTCAGCGCTATATACCACCAATTCAATAGGGGCACGTTCTGCTGTACCCATTATACTGATTGGGGTTGTTGATATTTTTGCCCCAACCAACAATTTTTGCAGTTCATTTTTCACCTTTACGGCATAAACTGAAACATCCTCTCTTTCTTCCTTTGGAATTAGTTGAACTGTAATCTCGGAAACATAGGCCGGAGATTGTGATCCAAAAAATCCATCACTTGACTGACCAACCGTTGTAATTATTCTTTTTATTTCCGGTTTACTTTTAAGATGATTTTCTACCAATTGAGTCGCTCTATTGGTTTGTTCAATGGAAACATCTTTGGGTAATTCAACTTTGACGATAAATTCACCCCTATCACCTTGAGCGAAAAACTCAGAACCAATAAAACCTTTGGAAATTAAAAGGAAAGAACTGAAAAATAATACCAAAACAATTCCTAAAGTTGTTTTTTTATGTGCCAAAGACCATTTTAACAAATTAGTAATCCAATGTGTAAATCCGTCTAAACCCTTTTCAAAAGCTAGAATAACACGCCCAAAGAATGTACGATCAGTTATGCGTTCCAATTTACCGAATCTGGACGATAGCCAAGGAATCAATGTAAATGAAGCCAAGAGTGACAATAGAGTGGCTATAGAAACGGTGATACAAAATTCCTTTAAAATTCTTGCAGCGATTCCCGAACTAAGCGCAATAGGAATAAATACGACAACAATAACGAGCGTAATGGATAACACCGTAAAACCAATCTCCTTTGTTCCATCGAAAGCTGCTCGAACCCTGTTTTTTCCCATTTCCATGTGTCGGTAGATATTTTCCAAAACGACAATGGCATCATCCACTAAAATTCCCACTACCAGTGAAAGAGCAAGCAATGACATAAGGTTAAGAGAAAAACCTAACAAATACATACCGATGAACGTAGCGATAAGCGAAGCAGGTATTGAAATCATTACAATAACTGAATTTCTGATGCTATGTAAGAAGAAGAGCATAACGAATGCGACAAGCACGATTGCAAGCACCAAATCAATCATCACTGCATTAGCCGACTCGAGTGTATATTCAGATTTGTCATTAACAACTGCAACATCCAAATTGATAGCGGCATAATCGCCTTTAACCAATTTATCCAAGTTAGCCTTCACATTTTTACTTACATCTACCGCATTGGCGTCTGTTTGTTTTAAAATGGAAAGCACTAATGTACTTTTCTCGTCAACACGGGCTATTTTTTCAGCGTCCTTTTCTGAGTCCTGAACGTCTGCAATATCTCTAAGTCTTATTTGGATTGCTTTTTGAGGATTATCGTAAACTACAATGTTTCTGAGTTCCTCGATGTTTTTTAACTTTCCACTTAGACGAATTAAAATATCCTGCTCATTGGTTTTAACGCTACCGGTAGGAAAATCAAGATTTGAAGTAAGTATTGCATTTTGAACTTGCATCAATGAAATCCCGAATCCTTCCAATTTATTTGGGTCGACATCAACTTTAATTTCGCGTTCTCTTCCACCAATAATATCGATCCTGGCGACACCATCCACCCGAGAGAGTTGTGGTGCAATTCGATTGTCTATGATATCATAGAAGTCGGCATCACTCAAGTTTGAAGTGGCTGACAGGGTCATTATAGGAAGATCATCAAGAGATAATTTTAGCAAAGACGGGGTGGGCACGTCATCAGGTAAATCCTTTAAAACCGCATTTATTTTTCTCTGGGCATCATTGAGCGCATAATCAATGTCAGCGTTGTCTGAAAAAGTTATGGTGACGATTGATACACCTTCAAATGACTTTGCCTCCAGTTTTTTGATCTTCTCCATTGAGGAAACAGCCGCTTCTATTTCTTTGGTAACTGAAGTTTCAACTTCACCCGGTGATGCCCCGGGGTATATCGTTGTCACCAACAATACCGGAGGGCTAAACTTTGGTAACAATTCGTAGTTTAAGAAGGCATAGCTTAGAAGACCGCCCAATGTCAATACAGCATATATAACAATTATGAACGTTGGTCGCTTAATGGATAATTCCGCTATTTTCATTTTTCAATAAGTTAATTTCAACTCTATTATTTCGCAACCGAAATCGGCGCGTTGGCATACAAATTAATTTGTCCGCTGGTAATTACTTCATCACCTACGGATAAACCACTTATAATTTCCACTTTATTTCCGAAAATTCTACCCGGAATTACTTTAATAAGAATTGCTTTGTTTCCCTTAGCAATATAAATTTCTCCGGAATTTACACTTCCAACAAAAGCACTTCGAGGAATTGCTAGAATAGGAGCTACTTCCGTAATGTTTGAATTGAAGGTTGCAGAACCAAACATACCGGCCTTTAACGTTTTGTCTTTGTTATCAATCTCTATTTCAACAGGGAAATTCATTGATTGGTCTGCCTTTACTGCAATAAACCTAACCGTTCCAGTGAACGCTTTTCCCGGTAAGGCACTTGCTGTAATGTCCACTTTATCTCCAAGTTTGATCCGGGTAATCAAAACCTCATTTACAGAAATTTTCAAATTAAGTTTAGAAATATCGACAATTTCAAACAATGGAGATCCCATTCCTACAAAGGCTCCTTCTTCTACGTAACGTTTATTTACAAAACCATTTATGGTTGATTTTATCTTTGTGTCACTGTAACGAAGTTTGATTTGCTCTAAACGGCTTTCAGCATTTTTTAGCGCAAGTTTTACTTGATCCAATTGCTGTTGCGTCACGCCTCCACTGCTATATGCGCTTTCGAATCGTTCTTTATCCTTTAATGCGCTGTTGTACACCGCTTGTGCATTTTCCAAATCAACCCCAATCGCATCGGACTTAATTACGGCTAAAACTTGACCTGCAACAACAAATTCTCCTTCTCGTACCTTAACGTTTAGCACCCGTCCGGCAACGTCAGACGAATAATCCAATTGCTTATGAGCTGCAAACGTTCCGTTAAGAACATTAAATGATTCAATTGATTCCTTTTTTGCTTTCTCTGTAGTAACTAAAATTTCAGATGTTGAATTGTTATTAGATACTAATGCAATTTTTTCCTGATTTTTCTTTTTATTACTCTGAAGGACGTAAGCAATTAGCGCAATTGACACGATGGCAATGGAAATGCCAATGATTGTTCCAAGTTTATTTTTTTTATTCTTCATTTTTGAATTTATTATTCAGTTAAAGTTTTTAATTCACCGCTTGCTTTCAATAATTGAATTTCAGCCAATTTATAATTCAGTAAGGATGTCAGATAATTATTATTAGCGTCATTCAATCCGTTTTCAGCATTGATTAAATCTGATAGTGATGCTAATCCATTGTTGTAGTTTTCGATCGTACTCTTGTACACATCTTCAGCGAGATTTTTATTCATTTCCTGACTGCCAAGGGTTAGTAAGCTGTTCTGAATTTGAGAAACGGCATTCTTATGAGCCATTTCTAAAGATTGCGCTGTTAATGAAATATCCTCATTCAGTAATTTTTGTTTTACCTCAAATTGCTTAACGCGTGCGTATCTGTAACCT
>JBECKS010000016.1:0-19432 GCA_040235395.1 Pseudomonadales bacterium
ATTCTAAAAAGTGCGGGCACTATTTTGTGGAATGGACCAGTAGGCGTATTTGAATTTGATCAGTTCTCACAAGGCACACAAAGTTTAACCCATGCGATTGCTGAATCTTCAGCATTTTCCATAGCAGGTGGGGGTGACACCTTGGCAGCCATTGATAAATATGGTGTGGCAGATAATATTTCATATATTTCAACGGGTGGTGGTGCATTTCTCGAATTTGTAGAAGGGAAAACCTTACCTGCTGTTGCTGCCCTTGAAGAAGCAGCAAGAAAAATTAATAAGGCAAGTTGAACTCTTAGAGGAAAGATTATGGCACTCATTAGCATGAGACAGTTACTCGACCACGCAGCGGAATTTGGCTACGGCGTGCCGGCGTTTAATGTAAACAATCTTGAGCAGATGCGCGCGATGATGGAAGCGGCACATGAAACCAATAGCCCGGTTATTGCTCAGGCTTCAGCAGGTGCCAGGAAATATGCTGGGCCAAACTTCCTTAAGCACATGATTCAGGCAGCTATCGAAGAATTTCCACATATTCCTGTGGTGATGCATCAGGATCACGGCACTTCTCCCGCCGTTTGCCAACGTTCCATACAATTGGGTTTTAGTTCGGTGATGATGGATGGCTCTCTAGGTGAAGATGGAAAAACACCAACGGATTACGAATATAATGTTCGCGTGACACGCCAGGTTGTGGACATGGCTCATGCCTGTGGTGTTTCTGTTGAAGGCGAGTTGGGTTGTTTAGGTTCGCTTGAAACAGGAGAAGCGGGTGAAGAAGATGGTGTGGGTGCCTCAGGAAAATTAAGCCATGACCAATTACTCACTGACCCTGATGAAGCAGCACGTTTTGTGAAGGAAACCCAGTGCGATGCACTTGCCATTGCCATCGGTACCAGCCATGGTGCTTATAAATTTTCACGCCCACCAACTGGCGACATTCTTGCCATCGATCGCATCAAGGCGATTAACGCGCGTATTCCTGATACGCATCTGGTGATGCATGGTTCGTCTTCTGTACCACAGGACTGGCTAGCTATCATCAATGAATTTGGTGGAGAGATTCCTGAAACCTATGGTGTGCCAGTAGAGGAAATTCAGGAAGGTATTAAACACGGTGTGCGAAAAGTAAATATCGATACCGATTTGCGTTTGGCATCCACAGGCGCCATTAGGCGTTACCTTGCACAGAATAAATCTGAATTTGATCCTCGAAAATATTTCAAGGAATCATTGATAGCGATGAAGGATATTTGCAAAGCGCGTTATGAAGCCTTTGGTACAGCAGGGCATGCTGACAAAATAAAAGTAATAGATCTGGAAGCAATGCATCTGCTTTATGATTCTGGAAAGCTGGATCCTTCCATTAAATAAAATTTATTTCACTGAAATAAAAAAGCCCTGACATGCCAGGGCTTTTTTTTGGATTATACAAAGTTAAATAAGGGATTAGATATAAATAAGGTCATCAAGACCAAAGCTACCATTACTGCAGTTTCTAGATTGGCTCCAGCAAGGCCTGTACAACCCATCGGGGTAGAACCTTAATCAAAAGATATCAACCTTGAATGCCAGAACTTGAATATGGAAATGCAAACTTCATTTATCCTGGTTGACATGGAAAGTGATAACGCCATTATAGGCAAAGCGTTAAAATCTGCGAAAGCTTCCATAAATATAAGGTATAGACGGGTATTCAGGAGTATGAACTGTGGCGTTTTTTGCTGAAGTAACACAGCACTTGAACGATAAAGCAAGAATGGAAAGTTGGCAGGCAGGCTTTCCGGCTTTTTCTCGGGAGTTTCCTGTTGCTTTTAGTGAACCGGTCAACGATTACCTGGAATGCTATGGTTTAAAAGACGTCGCCTTGTCTGAAAACATTCAATATTTTGCAGGTTTTAAGGAAAGCAAAAGCTACCGGATTTTCCATCAATACTTCAAACAAAAAGAAGCATCTGAACTGGTACTAATCGCACACGGTTATACAGACCATGCTGGTTTGTTCGCAAAACTTATTCGACATTTAATTTCTGAAGGCTACTCCATAGCCATTTTTGATCAACCAGGGCATGGTATTTCTTCTGGAGAAAGGGCCACCATCGATAGCTTTGATTGTTATATTGAATTGTTTGCAGAATTTGCTAATGACTACTATCAATATACGGGCGAACCATTTCATTTGCTGGGACAAAGTATGGGCGGCGCTATCACCATGGACTGGTTCCTGAGCACAGAAAAAGCAAAAGACATGCTTCGAAGTTTTATTTTGTATGCGCCCTTAGTAAGACCCAAAGCCTGGTTACAAGCAGTGTGGTCAATCCGTTTTTTAAGTTTAGTTGTAGATAGTATTCCCAGAACCTATAGCAGAAACTCAGAAGATGAAGAGTTTACTAACTTTGTTCGGCATATCGATCCCGTACAACATGATCGTTTGCCTGCGCAGTGGGTGAGATCCATGATTGAATGGGCCAAGGATTTTGAAAGCAGAAAAGATAGCAGTGATTTTCCCGTGTCGATTATTCAAGGTGATGATGATCAGACTGTAGACTGGACTTATAACCTGGAACACATTCGCAAGAAATTTCCGAACACATCTATCCATATGATAGAGGGAGCAGGCCATCATTTGGCGGGTGAGTCAGAACGCCTGCAAAAAATAATTTTTTCTTATACGGATGATGCTTTTAAAAAGGGCAAGTAAATTTTTCTAGCGTAAAAAACAAAAAAACCAGCCGAAGCTGGTTTTTTTATTCGTGGTTGTTTAGCAATTACAGACCAAAAAGTGTTTTGTTATCCTGTTTGCGAATTTCCTTCTCATCCTGCCATTCAATAATACCGGATTCGATGTCCATTAATTTAAGCGTGAATTTGAAGTAAGTATCCTTGGTATCACTCGCACGTTTAACAATGCTGCTGATGTTTCCATAAAGCATATAGTCAGCACCAATCTGTTTTCCAACAGTGACAGCAGTATCCTGATTCACTAAACCAGAATCTGTTTGATATTTGTACTGTTGTTTTACGGATTCAATCTTGGTCATGTCCACAAAGCGGAATTTTCCAGAATTGATGAGCTTGGTACTGATGGTATCGGTAATGGATTCAGTATCGATATGCTCGCTGGTTTTGTTCTTGATGCCATCAATAAAGAGCACAGGGCGATTTCCATCCTTGGTGATATTAACCACACTGCCAGCCGTTAACATTGAATCAACCATCTTGATGGAAATCTGTTGTAGATCCGTTGAACCAAAACCACTGGTAACCGTTTCCACTTCGCCTGCATCCCCATAGCTAACCTTGTTCTGACAGGCAGAAAGCGTTAATAAACCAAACACAATTATCGAGCTAGTTAAAAAAAGTTTCTTAATCATGATTTTCTCCCGTATCTACCTCTGGAAAATGTATTTTTTAATCCCTGACAGTAATTGTTACTTTTACTGCTGTTGTTGTGGGCGCAGTAAGTTTAACCGTACGCTCAGACTTTCCTGTGAGTATTAGTTTGTTCCACACAGCGCGTTCGGGTTCTATTTCTACACCATTTTCGTCAAACCAGCTGGCACGATATTGTACATCCTGACTGAAAGGCCATTTGTTTCTAAGCACCATGTTGGCGACCAGAAAATCATTTTCGCGTGTTGTTTTGATATCATCCATGGCGATACGCATGCCGATGATGAAGTTCTGTGTTTCTGAACTCATTTCATGTTGGCTACCGACGTAAGAAGCCTGACCCACAATACCTGATGTGCAAGAAGTGAGAATAAGCAAGCCAGTTGCAAGTGATAGGTTTCTTAGGGATTTCATCATGTTGGTCCTCATAAACGTGAATGCTCTTTAGTTTTTGTAGTTGTAGATAGCTTAAAAGGTAAAACGTTCACTATAAAGCGCCTGATTCCCCGGATTTGTTAGTCGAATCAGGCTTGTTTTTCCTGCTTCGATAGTAACATTGATTTCATAGGAGAATGTAGCCTTTGAAAAATGAATCTGATGTGAACCGGGTGGAAGATTGAAGCGAGCCACCTGTACCTGTTTTGGAAGGCTTAACCAGGAACGCATGTCGGCCTGCTCTGAGAGCATGGAATAGGAGCTGGCAAAAAACTGCGCCCAACCATTATCATTTTGCTTTAGCGCTTCCTGCTGCAGCTGGGCTTTTGTCCTTAACCTGAGCATCTGTCTTAGTATTCTGCTGAATGCGCCTTCCTGAAGCGCCTTGGCTGCCAGTGCGTGGGTGTCTACAATTTCATTACTAGTACCTAGATATTTACCATCGGCAGAAATCTTGATGGGGAAATTGGGAACCCAGGGTTTCAGATAGACGGGGAAAGCAAAGGTATAGGTTCTCGTATAGGAAGAGAAGGGCAAATAGACTTCTTCCTTGGCAGGTACAAAACCTTCTTCATAAAAAATCACTACCTGACCTGCGCTTGTGTTAAGACGATTTTTTTCTTTTACAACACGATTGAGATAATCAAGATCGCTATCCATTCGAAGTTTTTTTGCTAAACGCCAGACATCGGCCTGCACGTAGTCATTATCCGGGTAAATTTCCAGCGCCTTTTTGTAATCAATATAGGCGTCATTCAACTCACCCGCAGCTTCACGAATAATGCCGGAATAATAAAAGGTATAGGCATTCTGGAAAGAGTTTTTTACTTTAGCTGCGGTATTGAAGTTTTCACCCATGTAACTACGGTACTGTTCAAGGTCGGGTGAAACCTGTTCTTTTTTTGCTTCACTTTCAGCTTTGGCCAGTTCCTTATGATGTTGCTCCAGTGCGAAAACCTGTTCTTCATTGGCGCGCCGCACTTCTACCATGGCGCCTTGTAAATCATGGTTCGCAAGAAAATTCAGTGACTGATATTGGTAGGCAAAAATACGTTCGTAAGCTTCAGCTTTATAGGGAAGGGCATTATCGTTCAGGGCAAGGGAACCCAGAAAGGAACCTCCCTGGCTAAGACTAAGTTTGGCACGTCTGTCTTCTTCATTAAAAAAAGTAAAAGCCTTTTCGAATTGTTTACTGCTTTTTGTGTAATTGGAGGCAATCTGGAACAGCCGTGCACTTTCCAGTATGTCGAGCAAGCTGTTTGGCCCGCTTCCTTTTTTGGCGAGACTTTCTCCAGCGCTTTCAGCTTGCCCGTTAATGGTTTTGGTTTGTTGCGAAAAAAGTTGTTGTGGATAGGAAACGAAAAAGCTACTGCTAGCACAGGCGCCAAAGAAAAGTGTCAAAGCTAGAAACCAGGCTTTTCTAGCGGGCTTTATTGTTAAATGCGGATGTCTTTTAAACCGGTTCATTAAACTATTAAAACAAAACTCTTGCCTTAATAGTACCTTGAATAGCTTGTAATTTATTCAACGCCTTCACGCTATGTTCAGCATCGATATCCATAACCACATAACCGATATGTTCGTTGGTTTGTAGGTATTGTGATGAAATGTTGATCTTGTTTTGTGAGAAAATATCGTTGATTTCCGACAACACCCCAGGCACGTTCTTGTGAATGTGTAGAAGACGGTGGGTATCTTTCTGTTCGGGAACAGAGACAGCAGGGAAATTGACAGAAGATGTTGTGGTGCCGTTGTCGCTGTACTTGATGAGTTTTTCGGAAACTTCAAAACCAATGTTCTCCTGGGCCTCTAGCGTGCTACCACCAACATGGGGGGTAAGAATTACGTTATCGAATTTCTGCAAGGGCGATTCGAAAAGGTCATCATTTGATTTTGGTTCTGTCGGGAAGACATCAATGGCAGCACCCAAGAGCTGTTTTTTCTCGAGCGCTTTTGACAGCGCTTCAATATCCACTACAGTTCCGCGTGAAGCATTGATAAGCACACTCATTTTTTTCATTTTCTTGAGTTGGGCAGCGCCAAACATGTTTTGAGTACTTTGGGTCTCTGGCACGTGAAGAGTCACCGCATCACTTCTTGAAAGTAAATCATTTAAATTGTTTGCAGCTTCTGCGTTACCAAGAGGAAGGCGTGTTTCAATATCATGAAAAATCACCTTCATACCAAGCGCCTCAGCGAGAATGCCAAGTTGGGTGCCGATGTTTCCATATCCGATGATGCCGAGAGTCTTACCGCGAATCTCAAAGGAATCGGTGGCGGATTTCATCCATTGGCCCTGATGAGCCTTGGCATTTTTTTCCGGAATGCCACGAAAGAGCATAATGATTTCTGCCAGCACCAGTTCTGCCACACTGCGGGTATTGGAATAGGGCGCATTAAAGACAGGAACGCCCTGAAGCAAGGCTGCTTTTTTGTCCACTTGATTGGTACCAATACAGAAGCAACCAATGGCAATGAGTTTTTCAGCAGCCTTTAATACATCGGCAGTAAGCTGGGTACGGGAGCGAATGCCGATGAAATGAGCCTGAGCAATTTTTTTCTTAAGCTCATCATCGCTAAGGGAAGTCTTCAGATATTCAATATTGTTATAACCAGCGCGTTCGAAATTATCTAGAGCGCTTTGGTGAACGCCTTCAAGAAGTAATACCTTGATTTTGTTTTTGTTGAATGAAACAGGTTTTAAAGTGTTTTGCTTTTTGCTCATGATGACAGGCTTTTAAAAGTTAAGGTCGGGTCTGGGGAAGGCGCTTATCATAACAGCTGTGCTAGAATCTGTTGTTTATATTTTCTAATACCGATTATGAGTCACAGGAATAATAACGGGGATATAGCCCGTTTACTTTAAGGGTGGATTTTCAGGATAAATTTAATGGCATTAATAGAATCCCTAAAAAGCATCATTCAGCAGGGTAAGGTTCTCGACGATCAGGAAGACCTTGTTCGTTATGGCATAGACTGGACAAGGGTCTATGAGGCGCATCCAGCAGCCATTGTGTTGCCAAAAACCATTGAGGAAATTCAGGCGCTGATTCTGTATGCAAATGAACATGAGCTTGCACTGGTGCCTTCGGGCGGTAGGACAGGTTTAAGCGGCGGTGCAGTGGCCGCTAAAGGTGAAATCGTTGTTGCTTTGGATGCTATGAACCAGATTATCGACTTTAATGCCGCTGATCGTACGGTAAAGGTTCAGGCAGGTGTTGTGACACAAGCTTTACAGGAATTTGCCGAGCAGCAAGGTATGTACTATCCCGTGGATTTTGCTTCTTCTGGCTCCAGTCAGATTGGCGGCAATATTGCTACTAACGCCGGTGGCATCAAGGTGATTCGTTATGGTTTAACGAGGGACTGGGTGCTTGGCTTGAAAGTGGTGACGGGCGAAGGAAAGGTTCTTGACCTGAATAAAGGTCTGGTAAAAAACGCGACGGGTTATGATTTAAGGCATTTGTTTATTGGCTCTGAAGGAAGTTTGGGCATTATTGTTGAAGCCGATATCAAACTTGCTCGTCAAGCTGTAAATCCTCAGGTGATGGTTGTTGGGTGCCCGGATTTTTCTTCCATTATGAAAGTGCTGGAAATTTTTCAATCAGTGGTTGAACTCAATGCTTTTGAATTTTTTTCTCAAGTGGCGCTTGAAAAAGTGACTACTCATGGTGGTGTAAAAAAACCTTTTGAGAGTGAAGCGCCATTTTATGCTTTGCTAGAATACGATGTGCTGTCTGAGGATCTTTCAGAAAAAATTCTCGACGCTTTTGAGAAAGGTGTTGAAAACGAATTGATTCTTGATGGTGTATTGAGCCAAAGTAAACAGCAGATGGAAGAATTGTGGGCTTTAAGGGAAAGAATCAGCGAAACCATTTCAGTATTCACGCCCTACAAGAATGATATTTCTGTGAAAGTTTCAAAAGTACCCGCATTGATTCAGGAGATTGATGAACTGGTTCACGATGCTTATCCCGAATTTGAAATTGTCTGGTATGGACATATTGGTGACGGCAATATGCATCTGAATATTCTGAAACCAGAGCACTGGCAGAAAACAGATTTTTTTGAGGAATGCAAACGCGTTAGCCAGTTTGTTTTTGATGTTATTGCTAGTCATAACGGCAGTATTTCTGCAGAGCACGGTCTTGGTCTTTTGAAAAAAGATTTCCTGCATTATTCACGCAGTGAAGATGAAATCATTTACATGCGAGCAATGAAGAAAATCTTTGACCCAAAGGGAATCATGAACCCTGGAAAGGTACTACCCGATGCCCTATAAGCATCAGGATATTCTTGGAAATGAAATCAAGTTGCCAGTTGGCAAAGCGCTTTGTGTGGGAAGGAATTATGCAGCACACGCAAAAGAATTAGGAAATGATATTCCTGAAGTGCCTTTGCTTTTCATGAAACCTAGAACAGCACTTTGTAAGTTTGATAAGGAAATAATCATTCCAAAAAATAAAGGATCTGTTCATTTTGAAACGGAAATTGCGGTGCTATTAAAATCCAGCTTGACCGCAGCAAATGAAAGTCAAGTCATGGAAGCGATTTGGGGCTATGGCGTTGCGCTGGATTTAACCTTAAGGGATGTGCAAAACGAATTAAAAGCGAAATCTCAACCTTGGGAAAAAGCCAAGGCTTTTGATGGCGCATGTCCTGTGACAGGTTTTATCAGTACAGAAGAAATAACTATTAATGAAATCCAGGTTAACAGTTCGCTAAATGAAAAACAGGTTCAGTTAATAAAGCCTGAGAACATGTTGTGGTCTGTACTTCCTTTAATTGCCTATATGAGTGAGTGTTTTACCCTTGAAGCGGGCGATATCGTTCTGACAGGGACGCCAGAAGGTGTTGGCGCATTGAAGCAGGGTGATCAATTTTCAGTTGCGATGTTTAAAAAGGAACAGGAAGTTTTTCATTTAAGCGCTAGTATCCAGTAGCTTATTTCAGGACTTTCACACCCTCGTCACTTCCCAGTAAGGCAACATTGGCTTTCTGCTGCGCAAATATTCCATTACACACAACGCCAACAATATTGTTAATGTGTTCTTCCAACTCAAGTGGCTTGGTGATTTGTAGGTTATAGGTATCAAGTATGATGTTGCCGTTATCGGTAATAAAATCCTTTCGATGAACAGGATCGCCACCCAGTTTTACCAAGGCTCTCGCAACAGCGCTTCTTGCCATAGGAATCACTTCAACAGGCAGTGGAAACTTTCCTAGCGTTGTCACCAATTTGCTATCGTCAGCAATGCAAACGAAAGTGTCGGAAACGCTAGCAACAATTTTTTCCCGAGTAAGTGCGCCACCACCACCCTTAATCAGATTCAAGCCATCATCGATTTCATCAGCGCCATCAATATAAACAGAAATGGCATCAACACTATTGAGGTCAAACACTGGAATGCCGTGAGATTTTAATCGGCTTGCTGAAGCTTCAGAGCTGGCGACTGTGCCCTCAATCAGATGTTTTTTAGAAGCCAGGGCATCAATAAAGTAATTGGCAGTTGAGCCTGTGCCAATGCCAAGAATGGTTCCTTCTTCGATGTAGTCGAGGGCTGCCAGTGCAACAGCTTGTTTTTTTTCATCCGCACTAAGTTTCTGAGCCATGGAGCTTCTCTCTAAAAATCTATTAATTTAAAAGCGATGAGGTTTGTTAAAGGCGCTATCTATTTATAGTAAGTTTTAATGTATCATGGCAGCTTCCTTTGTGATTGCAACAAATCCAGAACCCTTTGGAATTAATTCCCGTGTCAAGAAGCGAAAAGTTAAGCATCGAAGATTATCTAAAAAAAATATTGAGCGCTGCTATTTATGACGTAGTGGAGGAAACGCCAATTGAATCAGCTAAATGGCTGAGTCGTCGTTTCGACAATCAGGTCTACCTGAAACGAGAAGATTTACAGTCGGTTTTTTCTTTCAAGATTCGTGGAGCCTATAACAAGATCAAATCCCTGAGCCAGGATGAATTGGCGAAGGGGGTGATTGCTGCATCGGCAGGTAATCATGCCCAGGGACTTGCTTTGGCTGCCAATCGTATGGGCGTGAAGGCAACAATTGTGATGCCTACGACGACGCCTGAAATCAAGCTGAATTCCGTACGCTCTTTCGGTGCTGAGGTGGTATTGGTTGGTGATACCTTTGATGCAGCGCGTGTGCACGCCAAACAGCTCGAAAAAGAGATGGATTACGTTTTTGTCCACCCCTATGACGACCCTGATGTTATAGCCGGGCAAGGTACCATTGGTATGGAAATCCTGCGTCAGTTTCAGGGTGGGAAACTGGATGCTGTCTTTATTCCTGTGGGCGGAGGCGGTTTGATTGCGGGTGTTGCTGCCTACCTTCGTTATATGCAACCCGGGATTCGTATCATTGGTGTGGAAGCAGAGGATTCAGCCTGTCTTGCAGCTGCCATGAAAGCAGGTGAGCGTGTGGTTCTGGATTCTGTGGGTCTGTTTGCTGATGGCGTTGCTGTTGCTCAGGTTGGAGAAGAGCCTTTCCGAGTGATTCAACAAGGTTTGGTGGATGAGGTGATTACCATTACCACGGATGAAATTTGTGCTGCCATCAAGGACATCTTTGAGGATACCCGCTCAATAGCTGAACCTGCTGGTGCTCTTGCCCTTGCGGGGCTGAAAAAATACGTCGAGCGTGAAAAAGTTACGGGTCAGAACCTGTTAGCAATTGTGAGTGGTGCAAATACAAACTTCGATAGGTTACGACACATTTCGGAACGTACAGAACTTGGAGAAGGTCGAGAAGCGATTTTTGCAGTGGAGATTCCAGAACGTCCAGGTAGTTTCAAACGTTTCTGTGAATTACTGGGCTCGAGAAATATTACAGAATTCAATTATCGATTTGCTGATAGCGCTCGTGCTCAGGTTTTTGTGGGTGTGCAATTGGCAGCGAGTGATCGTTTTGAAGGGAGAAAGCATTTGATAGATGTTTTCAAGAAAGAAGGTTATCGCGTTGTTGACATGTCAGAAAACGAACTGGCGAAATTGCATATCCGTTACATGGTTGGCGGACAGGCGCCAGAAGCTGTCAATAATGAAGTGCTTTATCGTTTTGAATTTCCAGAACGGCCTGGTGCATTGTTGAATTTTTTAATGAAAGTCGGTGATCGCTGGAATATCAGTCTTTTCCATTATCGAAATCATGGCGCTGCTTATGGTCGTGTACTTGTCGGGCTTCAGGTAAATGACAAAAAAGAAATTACTAGCTATCTCGATGAGCTAGGTTTTCCATACAATGAAGAAACAGAAAATCCTGCGTATAAGATTTTTCTTCACAAATAAAAAAACGTTCAATTGCCTTTAAGCACTCAGGATTCTGTTTGCTTTCACATCCCAGCTTTGGGTTTCGATGTTATCAACTTCCTGACACCGGTGCGCAAGACCAATCAATAGGGTTTTTCTGAAACGTTTTTCATTCAGATGCTGAAAAGTAAAATCATAGAAACCGCCGCCCATACCAATTCGATTTCCTTTTTTATCAAAGGCCACTAAAGGCATAAGAACGAGTGAAAGATTCTGTATGGCAATATTTTTTCCATGAAAACTTTCTGGGATACCGAAATGATTGCGTTTCAGTTTTTGAAATTTTTTTAAGGAATGAAAACGTAAAAGGCGAGATGGAGGCAGTATTACAGGTAAAAATACACGTTTATTTCTGTTGAGTGCAACTGCAATAATTTCATCTGTTTGAATTTCTCCAAACATTGCGTGATAAATGGAAAGATTTTTTGCGCGTTTGAATTCGGGAAGCGCGACAACTTTCTGGCAAAGTCGTTTTGCCGCAAGTTGTTGCTGTAAGGGAGAAAGCGCGAGTCGCCTGGCCTTTGCCTGTTTACGGAGAGTCGCCTGAGTGGAATTTTTCATCGCCAAGGTTATAACGACAAGCTTCTTATTTTTATTAAAGCTATTAGCTAAAAGTAACCCCGGGGTGCCGCTGTCAGCGGGGCCCTTGAACCCAAGAGTTCAAGGTGGCAACGCCGGGATATGTTAGGCTTTCCATTCGGCCATTCTTTCGAGGTGAAGGAACAGTCCGTTGGACATGCACACGAGTATCTCGAGCAATTACCGGAAGGATGTTATCGGCTCAGGGGACAAAGCTAACTGGCGAACATCCCAGGGAATGAATCCAGTATAGTCAAAGCAAGTTTGCTAACAAGCTTGACATTTGTTTTTGAAAAAGCAGGTAGCAAAAAAAATAAATAATCCGACAAACGGTCAGGGAAATTTTCAGGAAAGAGGATTAATTATTGATATCGAGCAGGACCTGCTCAACTTTTTTGGTAAGGAATTCTATTTTCTGTTCAGTGCGAGCTAGCTTCTGATCCTGAAGCTTGTCTAGTTGAAGCAAGTCGCTCGCCAGATTCAGTGCAACCATAACAGCAATTTTTTCTGTGCCAATAATGTTGCCGCTGCTCTTGATGTCATTCATCTGTTTGTTCAGATGACGGGCAGCACTTCTAAGGTTTTCCTCTTCACCCTCAGGACAGCCTACCCGGTAATCCTTTCCAAGTATCTGAACGGTAAGGGAATTGACTTTGTTGTCTTCGGCCATATTGCTGTGTCTGCTTCGGGTCTGTTTCGGGGTTACTTCGAGTCTATCGATCGATGGTTTTCAGTTTTCGAATCATTTCTTCCACTTTGGTTTTAGCGAGCTTGTTTTTTTCAACAAGCTCAACTTCCCTGACCTTTAAAGTGTCGTTCTGGTCTTTCACCTTCTGGGAGGCCTTCACCAAGGCTTCAACGCGGTGCTCAAGTAAGGAAAGTTTTTCGTCTAGAGACATGATGCGAACCTGAATTTTTATTAGTGATTGAACCCACGGCAATGTACTTCGACAGCTGTGTAAACGACGTCCTTGTTCGCTATCACATTAAGCTCAAATCTTTCTTAACAAAAGGTAATAAGGCATTGTAATAAATGAATTTTTTTTAGCAAGCATATTCTAGAAACTTTCTTTTAAGTCTTGGTATTAAGGGCGTTTCTCGATTTAGTGGGTGCTCTCGGCTATGCTAGCCCGCCTGACCTGACCTCCAGAAAACAGTGCTTCCAGAGAAAGACCATGAAAAAACTCCAATATGAAGAACTTAGTGCTCAATTATCTGATTGGGCGGGCATCTGCTCCTGCAGTGAAATCCATGGTTTGATATCTGGTTTGGCCAGCGTGGGACTGGCATCCAATTATCAGCTTCTGGAAACTGTTTTATTGCGACATTTAGAAGAACAAAGCTGCCCAGCGCCTGCGGCAGAAGCCCTAAGGGAGATTCAGGAAAGCATACTGGAGCAACTCGAAGACAGCAGTTTCGCCTTTGAGGCACTTATACCTGATGATGTAGAGGATCTTTATGTCAGGGTTCAGGCGCTTTCAGAATGGTGCCAGGGTTTTCTGGTGGGTTTTGGAACAGGTGTTAAGGCTGAGCAAAAGAATTTTTCTCAGGAAGCACAGGAAGTGCTTCGTGATCTGGTTGAGATTTCCAATGTCGCCGCTGAGCGTAGTCATGAGCCTGAAGAAGAGGATGAGCTCGCGCTTAATGAGCTTGAGGAATATGTACGCACTGCGGTAATGATGTTGTATTCTGAATTTGCTTTAAGTGAGGCTCAGGCTACTGGGCAAGATGAAACTGAACAGACTCTTCACTAACGATTACCCATGAAACCTAAGCGCATCCCCAAATCAGAATTCTTAAGACGTCGAAAAGAACTCATGGAATACATGGGTCCGAACAGTATTGCCATTTTGCCATCTGCACCCGTGCAAATCAGGAATAGAGATGTTGATTTTGCCTATCGGCAAGACAGTGATTTTCAATATCTTTCCGGTTTCCCTGAGCCAGAAGCTGTCATGGTTCTGATTCCTGGGCGTGCACATGGCGAGTTCGTCATGTTCTGTCGCGAACGTGATCGCTTAATGGAAACATGGCACGGTTATCGCGAAGGTCAGGAAGGTGTTATAAAAAATTATGGCGCTGATGATGCTTTTCCCATCGGTGATATTGACGACATTCTTCCGGGCTTGATTGAAGGCAAACATAAAGTCTATTACGCCATGGGTTGTAATCATGATTTTGATCATCAGGTGATGGAATGGATTAACATCATTCGAAGCAAGGCAAGGGCGGGTGCAATCCCTCCTGATGAATTTGTTGCCCTTGATCATCAATTGCATGACATGCGTCTTTATAAAAGTAAGGCAGAAACTGCCGTGATGCGAGAAGCGGGAGAGATTTCTGCACAAGCTCACATCAATGCCATGAAAGCATGCAAGCCAGGCATGTATGAATACCAATTGGAAGCAGAATACCTTTATCAATATGCAAAAAGTGGCTGTTCCTATTCGGCTTATCCATCCATTGTTGGTGGCGGAAAAAATGCCTGCATATTGCATTACGTTGATAACGATTGCGAATTGAAAGACGGCGATCTTGTATTGATTGATGCCGGTGGCGAGCTTGAAGGTTATGCCGCTGACATCACGCGAACATTTCCGGTGAATGGAAAATTTTCGAAGGAACAGAAACAGCTTTATGAACTGGTATTAAAAAGCCAGCTCGCAGCCATTGAGAAAGTAAAACCGGGCAATCATTGGAATGACCCTCATGAAGCTGTCATCAGGATCCTGGTTGAAGGCATGGTTGAGCTCGGTATTCTTAAAGGGGATGTTGATAAGTTAATTGAGGTTGAAGCTTATTCACCTTTTTACATGCATCGAACGGGTCACTGGTTAGGAATGGATGTTCATGATGTGGGTGATTATAAAGTGGGTGGTGAATGGCGCGTGCTGGAACCTGGAATGGTGCTCACTGTTGAGCCAGGAATTTATATTGCGCCCGACCAGAAAAATGTTGCTGCAAAGTGGAAGGGTATTGGTATCCGCATTGAAGATGATGTATTGGTAACCAAAGATGGCAACGAAGTGCTTACCAAAGCTGTGCCTAAAAGTGTTAAGGAAATTGAAGCGATAATGTCAGGAAAAAAAGTTAGGGCAGGAACAAAAAGTAAGAAAAGCAGTCAGAAACTTACAACTAAAAAAGCAGCGGTTAAAAAAACAGGAAAAGGAAAAAAATAAACCATGAAAAATCTTTCATTAATTTTTTTGGTGTCAGTCTTGATTATTGGAGCTTGCGCGACTTCCCCAACGGGCCGGCGTCAGGTCATGCTGTTTTCTCCGAAAGAAGTGGATAAATTGGGCGCCGCTTCCTTTGAAGAACTTAAACAGAAAGAAAAGATTTCAAGTAATACCCTGGCAATAAAGTTCGTAACGTGTGTGGCCGATGAAATCACACAGAATGTCCCAAAGAGTGTTCACGATGGCAGTTGGGAAGTTGTGCTTTTTGATTCCCCGCAAATAAATGCCTTTGCATTGCCCGGTGGAAAAATTGGTGTGTATACAGGCTTGTTGAAAGTGACGGAGAATCAGGATCAATTGGCTGCTGTCATGGGGCATGAAGTGGGACATGTTATCGCGCAACACGCCAACGAAAGGCTTTCTTCAAGTTCGCTGGTTAACACTGGCTTACAGGTAGCTGATGCCGTGATGGCATCGGGCGGTGTTCAGAATAAAAACCTTTACATGCAAGGCCTCGGCTTGGGGGCGCAGTATGGCGTGTTGCTTCCCTATGGTCGTGCTCATGAAAGTGAGGCTGACATTATTGGCGAAGACCTGATGGCAAAATCAGGGTTTAATCCGCAAGCGAGTATTGATTTATGGCATAACATGAACGCAGCAACAAAAGGCCAACCACCCGAATTTCTTTCTACGCATCCTTCCCATGAAACGCGTATCGAGCAATTGACCAAACATTTGAAAAAGGCACAACCGCTTTATACAAATAGTCAGCAGAAACCTGCTTGTGTCAAACCTGCAAATATTTAATGGCCGAATCAGATTCAAAACAGTATGAGATTGCCATCGTTGGTGCCGGCATGGTGGGTTTGTCCCTTGCTTGCGCGCTAGCGGATAAGGGAATAGAAATAGCCATCCTTGATCGCAGCATGCCGCCATCAAAAGCAAGCTGGCAGGGCTTTGATCCTCGTGTGAGTGCCATCGTTAAGTCTAGCGAACATTTTTTCAAGAATATTGGCGTCTGGAGTTTTATTGAAAACGAACGCCACTGCGCTTATCAAGGCATGGAAGTGTGGGAGCAGGATGGTACAGCACGAATAGAATTTGATGCTATGGAACTGGGTTATACAGAGTTGGGATACATCATTGAAAATCGCATCATGCAATGGGCAATGATGGAAAAGCTTAAACAATACAACAGTGTTCACTGGTTATGCCCTGAAAATATTTCTCAAATAACAAAAGAAAAAGTTTGGGAGATTGAATTTGAATCAGGCTTAAAATTAACAGCAGAATTGCTTGTAGGTGCTGATGGTGCTTTTTCCTATGTGCGTGATTTTTTAGGTATTGAAATCAAGGAAACCAATCTTGAACACAAGGCGCTTGTGTGTAATGTGGTATGTGAAAAAGAGCACAACAACATTGCCCGACAGATTTTTCTGAAAAGTGGTCCGCTGGCATTTTTACCCTTAGCAGAAAATCCAAGGTCATGTTCAATTGTATGGTCATCGGATTACCACACATCAGAAAATCTGATGGCAATGGATGAAGCTGCCTTTAATGACTTCCTTGGGAAAAAATTCGAAAATACCTTAGGAAAAATTCAATCCAGTGACAAACGTTTTAGTTTTCCTCTTTTTCAACGTCATGCTGAAACCTATATTTCAGAACAGGCTGCATTGATTGGTGATGCAGCACACACGATTCACCCATTGGCAGGCCAAGGCGTTAACCTGGGTTACATGGATGCAGCTGTATTGGCAGAAGAAATCATACGTGCAAAAAAACGCGGCATCGCAATATCTGGCAAGGAAGTTTTACGTCGTTATGAACGCAGACGAAGAGGGCAGGTTACTTTAATGATGACAACCATGCGTGGTTTTCAACAGACTTTCTCAATCAGGAATGCAGATTTTATTGGATTAAGAAATCTTGGTGTACGTTTAACCAATCGTATTGCGCCTGTGAAGCATCATATTCTTTCAAGGGCGATGGGAATTGATGGTGATGTACCAGACATTGCGCGAGAACCTTTGAATAGCTAGTAAACGCTCTTCAAATTTTTCTTAATGAGATTTTTTCACTTCCAGAAAAGTGCTTCACTATTCTGATAACACTGCTTCAACACTTCATTCAGTTCGAGTGTTTTTACTTCAGCAACTTTTTCAGCAATAAAAGGCAGGTAGTAAGGGCTGTTTTCAATGCCGCGATAAGGTGCAGGGGTTAAATATGGCGAATCGGTTTCAAGTAATAACTTGTTAATGGGGCAGAGCTCAACAGCAGCGCGAACATTATCAGCATTCTTGAAAGTTACCATGCCATTAAAACCAAGATGGAAGCCTTCCTGCAAACAGAATTCAGCCAGCTCAAGACCAGAACTGAAACTGTGAATCACACCTTTTCGTTTTAACAGGGATGAGAAATTTTTCAGTATAGCCTGCGTGTCATCATCCGCATCACGCGTATGAACAATAATCGGATAATCAGAATCAGCCGCTAATTGCAGTTGTTCCTCAAAAACTTTTTTCTGTGTTTCGCGATCACTGTGTTCATAATAGTAATCGAGGCCAATTTCTCCCACGGCAAGAATCTTTTCTTTTGCCAGATTACTTTTTATTTCATTTAAACAATCAGACGTAAATGCCTTGGCATCGTGGGGGTGAACACCCTGAGAACCAAAAATCATCTCTTGGGTTTCGGTAAGTGAAATGACTTTTTCAAGATTGTCAGGTGACACGGCAATGGTAATGATTTTTTCAATGTTATGGGCTTTAGACTTCTCAATCGTGAGTTCAAGTACATCTTGTTTCAAATAATCAAGATGACAGTGCGTTTCGATAATTGGGAAATCGAAAACAGGAATCTCTCTTTTGGGTTTCTTACTCATAATGAATGACTAGAGGCTTTGATAAATAAAAACGCAGCCAAGTAATGGCATAAAAATGTACATGATTTTTCGGAAGAGCTCCTTATTCATGTTAAGTAGATAGTTTCTTGCAGCAAATACACCGATAGCACCACCAATACCAATCACAATACCGTAAAGAAGAATGTCATTATTCATGGCGCCAAAGCTTCCGTAAGCAAGTACCTTAACACCTTGCATGATAAAACTATTGAAAGCTTTTGTTGCAATTAAATGTTCTTTTGTTAGACCGTAACTAATCAGAAAGGGGTTGTACACAGGTCCAATCGCACCAACCATGCCTGAGATAAAAGCAACAACTAATCCTAGAGGAAAAAACCATTGCACATGTTTCATTAGGGTAAAACCTGCATTTTCTAGCTTGTCCTGAAAAATGGTTGTAATCAGGAATATACCTACAACCAGTTTGATATGTTGTGGATTCAGTTGAGTAAAGCCGTAAGCACCAATCACGGCACCAACAATGGTACCGGGCAATAAAAATCCAATGACTTTCCAGTCGATGAATTTAGCAAATACAAAAGCACGGGTTGGATTTGCAAGCAGAGCAGCGAGCGCAATAGTAGGAGCAGCCATTTGTGTGCCAAGTGTAAAAACCAGTAAAGGTAAAAGAAGAGATGCAGCACCACCAGCAACGATAGTGCTAAGAAACCAGGCAAAAGCACCAGCGATGGGAAGAAGGATGAGTAGGGGGGAAATGGGCATAGAAATGAAGGTGGTAATGGTTTGAGAATAGATAGTATCTGTCATTTCGACTGAAAGGAAAAACCTCGTTTTTAGCTAAATCCTTTTTCGCCTTTTATAGGCGACTCACTTTTTGTGGCAACAAAAAGTAAGCAAAAAATGCCTGCCCCGCGAAAGTTCTTATCCTTCATCACTGGCAAACACAAGGTATGCCCAGAATCGTTCCCGACGATGCTGGGCTCAAATTTCATCCATGAAATTTGCCCCTGATGTTTGCAGGCGTTCTTCAGGGAACTTTCAAGGGGCGCTTGGTTAGTTCTCTGACATGGTAAAAATTAGAAGGTAATCGAAGTCCAGCAATATCATTAGTCATCAATTTATCAGGGTTAACAGGTCACCGTTTCTGGAGCTGAGACTTGCGCAGAAAAAATGGGCATAAGCGCTAGCCAGAAAGCGACCATCGGGAGCGGTTCTAGCGCGGCCCATGTTTTTTCAAGCAAGGTGAAGGTAGTCGCAAAGCGACCTTCAGGGTCGGTGAGAAGTTTCTTTGCTTCCTTTCTTTTGAAAGAAAGGAAGTCGCCTATAAAAGGCGAAATAAGGATATACGATACAAAAAGATAATCAGAGATTAAAAAATATGACCAATGCTGAAGCTGGCTAAGCCTGAACTTTAATCACGAAGCCTGCTGCTTAAGTTTCTCCTTCATCGCTGCAATATGCGCTTTCCCAATAGCTTTTGGGTCTTCTGCATTCTGCTTTGCTCCCGGTTTATCTTTCCAGTTGAGAAAATCCTCAGGAATCTCATCCAGAAAACGACTGGGTTTGATTTCTATTTTGTCGCCATATTGCGTGCGCTGTTTTGTATAACTCATATGCAGGCTCTGTTGCGCGCGGGTAATGCCCACATACATTAAGCG
>JBECKS010000250.1:0-1168 GCA_040235395.1 Pseudomonadales bacterium
TACAACACCGTGATTCCTTCTTCAGGAAAAGTATTAACGGGTGGTGTAGATGCACACGCACTGGAAAGACCAAAACGTTTCTTTGGTGCTGCACGTAATATTGAGGAAGGTGGTAGCTTAACCATTCTTGCCACCGCACTGGTTGATACTGGTTCGAAAATGGATGAAGTGATTTTCGAAGAATTTAAAGGAACGGGTAACCAGGAATTACACCTTGATAGAAAGATTGCCGAAAAGCGCGTGTACCCTGCCATCAATATCAAGAAATCAGGCACCCGTCGTGAAGAAAAACTTACCACTGAAGATGAATTGAAAAAAATGTGGATCTTGAGAAAAATTCTTCACCCAATGGATGAAATCGCGGCGATGGAATTCCTTATTGATAAAATGAAGGAAACCAAGACCAACGAAGAATTCTTCAACGCAATGAAAAATAAATAAGTAAACATTTATGACTTCATTGCCCGTTTTGGTTATTCACGGTTTTACCACTACCAACCTTTCCAACCTGCCAATTCACTATTCGCTAAGAAAGGCAGGTTTTCGAACTTACAACGTTCATCTTCCCGGCTTGAATACCCAGGACATTCGTCACAGCTCAACACTTGTAGCCAAGCGTGTTAAGGAAATCAAACAGAAACATGATTGCGAAAAAATCCTGCTCGTTGGTGTTTCCATGGGCGGCATCATTGGCTTGCATTACTTAAGAAAACTCAATGGTCATAAACACATTGAAAAATTTGTAGCCCTGGGCTCACCTTTTCAGGGTGTTGAATTTGCAAGAATTCTTGAATATTTACCTGCCCTTGATGATCACGCTGTTAGTCAGATGGCGCCCGATTCTGATTTGATGAAAGAAATTACTGAAGGTGATTTTGAACACGTTAACATCACCAGCATTGGTGCCGAAGGCGATACCATGGTGCCCGAACCGATTTTTCACTTAAGCGAAGCAAACAATATTCTGTCACCACACGCTATGTGGCCAACTGGTCATTATGATCTAGTACTCAGACCCACTAATCACAAACTGCTTATTAACGAACTCGAAAACTTTTAATGGCAGGTCAGGATGGCACTTAAACCTACCATCTATAAATTCAAGGTTGCCATCTCGGACTTCAGTCAAAACTATTTTGACGAACTGGATTTAACCCTGGCGCAACAC
>JBECKS010000072.1:0-6146 GCA_040235395.1 Pseudomonadales bacterium
GAAAAACCTACCTCGTTGAGTGTTTCGCCCATGCTGGGTGAACTGACAATACCGGGCCTGCTCACTGTTGCCTTGATACGCACTTCCTGAATCAGGTTTTTGGGAATCTCTTTCAGGAAACGCGAAGGGCTGCATAAATTTTCACTGCCATATAAACGACGTGACTCAGCATAACTTAAATTGAGATGTTGCATGGCGCGCGTGATGCCAACATAGCAAAGGCGTCGCTCTTCTTCCAGACGTGAATCATCTTCGTGGGATTGTCTGCTGGGAAAGAGACCTTCCTCGAGCCCCGTTAGAAACACCACCGGAAATTCCAGACCTTTAGCGGAATGAAGTGTCATGAGCTGAACCGAATCTTCAAACTTGTCTGCCTGATGTTCACCTGCTTCCAAAGCTGCGTGATCAAGAAAAGCTGAAAGCGGTGAGTTGAATTCATCTTCATCGAAATCAAAATCACGCGCGGCGTTGATTAATTCTTCAAGGTTCTCGATGCGTGCCTGTGCTTTCTCACCCTTGTCTTTTTCATACATGGCAATCAGGCCCGAGTGTTCATTCATGTGTTCTACACGTTCCCAAAGTTCCATGTTCTCAGTGTCAGTGCGCAGCTTTTCAATCAGGGAAAGAAAAGCCTGCAAAGCACTTGATGCGCGGGCGGGCAAAGCCTGAGCTTCAATCAGCTTTAAACTGGCATTCCATAAATCCAGATCCTGCTCTCGTGCCGTCAAGCGAATCTGTTCCAGTGTTTTATCACCTAAACCACGTGTTGGGGTGTTCACTACACGATCAAAGGCGGCATCGTCATGTGGATTGGCGATTAAACGTAAATAACTCAGGGCATTCCTGATTTCAGCACGTTCGAAGAAGCGCTGACCACCGTAGATGCGATAAGGAATGCCAAGGCGCAGCAGGGCTTCTTCCAGCACACGGGATTGTGCGTTGGAACGATAGAGCACGCCGATGTGTGAACGTAAGTTACCCTGTGCAATGTAATCCTGAATGCGCTCTGCCATGTATCGGGCTTCATCCACATCATTAAAGGCAGCGTACAGTTGAATGGGCTGACCTTCTTCGCCACTGGTCCACAGGTTCTTGCCCAAACGACCACTGTTGTTATCAATCACGGCATTGGCAGCGTTCAGTATCATTTGAGTGGAACGGTAATTCTGCTCCAGACGAATCATCTGGGTATCCTTGAAGTCGTGATCAAAGTGCTGGATGTTTTCGATGCGCGCACCACGCCAACCATAAATACTCTGGTCATCATCACCTACGATGGTCACACGAGTGTTTTCACCACTTAAGAGTCGAATCCATGCATATTGAATGGCGTTGGTGTCTTGAAACTCATCCACCAGAATGTGCTGGAAACGATCCTGATAATGTTGCAGAAGTGCCTTGTTGTTAAGAAGCAGCTCATGTGCACGAAGCAGTAGTTCGGCAAAATCTACCATGCCACCGCGACGACAGGCATCTTCATAAGCCTGATAAACCTGCACCAGGGTTTTTAAATTGAAATCATCATGAACAGGAATGTTCTGTGGTCTGATGCCTTCATCTTTTTGACCATTGATAAACCATTGCGTCTGCTTGGGCGGCCAACGATTTTCATCAAGGGCAAGATTCTTGTGAATGCGTTTGATTAATCGATATTGATCATCAGCATCAAGAATCTGGAAGTTCTCAGGTAATTTTGCTTCTTCATAATGCATACGCAACAAACGATGCGCCAAGCCGTGAAAGGTACCCACCCACATGCCCTGACTGCTGTAACCAATCAGCTTTTCTATACGTGCACGCATTTCGGCAGCCGCTTTATTGGTGAAAGTCACAGCCATGATGCTGTGGGGCGATAAGCCTTCTACCTGCAACATCCAGGCGATGCGATGCACCAGCACGCGTGTTTTTCCGCTGCCTGCACCTGCAAGAACTAGCAGATTGCGTGCATCAGAGCTTACGGCATCACGTTGCGCTTCGTTGAGGGAATCCAAGATTACACTGACATCCATCGCGGCATTCTAGCAAAAGTGCTGCATTCACTGATAGCATTAAACCGAAGGCAAAAGAATGGGCAAAGAAGAAGTGGATGTCAGCAGAATAAAAAACGCCTATAGGTTGAAACAGAATTTCAAAAGCATTTTCTTTCGACCACACGATAATCACGCAGCCATTGATGGCTTGCGTGGGCTCTCCTTTGTGTGGATGTTCATGTTCCATTGTTTTCTCTATGCAAAATATCACTACGGCTATGACAAGTTGCTGTTACTTATTGAAGATAGCCCGCTTTGGTTAAACTGGTTATGGAATGCTGACAAAGCTGTTGATACTTTTTTCTTCTTAAGTGGTTTTTTGATTTCAGGTTTGTTATTCAGGGAACTTCAGAAGACGAATGACATAAAGCTGTGGAATTTTTATGGCAGGCGTTACTTACGCTTAACACCGGTGTATGTTTTTTCCATTCTGTTTTTCTTTCTGATACGCGGGCCTTATTGGGAAAACCTCTGGCAGAACCTGCTTTATATAAATAATTTCTTTCCTTACGAAACCATGGCGATGGTGTGGACATGGACACTGGCTGTTGAAGAGCAGTTTTATCTGGTGTTTCCATTAACACTTTTGTTTCTCACGAATAAAAAAATCCATTTAGGCTACAGTTTATTGGCGCTATTTATTCTTTCTTTTTTAATTCGCGCGGGTTTTGTTTTTCTAGACCCGCAAGTGCGTGGCATTGATATGTCGGTACTCGTGAGTGATTACGAACACCTGCATCATTATTCCAGCGACATGTATGACAATCTTTATACACGTTATGGTGCATTTATCTGCGGGATTTTTATCAGTTATTTACATGCTTATCACAGCGATAAAGTGAAAACACTTTTAAATAATGCTTTTCAAATGCGTGTACTAAATCTTGTTTTTCTTTCTTTAATGCTCGTGATTGTTTTTCTGCCGGTGGCTGACCAGAGCATGGAATGGAATCAAAGCTTCAAGGAGTTTTATATCATCGCCAATCGCAACCTTTATAGCATGTGCTTGGCGTGGATTATTTTATTGTGTGTGTATAAGCACCCGTCTATTAAATGGCTGAATGGCTTTTTAAGTTTTAAAGGCTGGTATCCCTTGGCACAGCTTTCCTATTCCATGTATATCTTTCATATATTAGTGATTTCTTTTCTGATGTTTCGTGTGCGTTATCTTACAGATTATGAATATCTGAATGTGAGTCAGATAACGCCAGAATTCATGCTGGGGTTTTGTATGCTGGCGCTGTTGATGAATTTTGTGTTTTGTATTTTTACTTATGTGTTGATTGAGAAGCCTTTTATGAATTTGAGGGCGAAGCGGCCAGTGTAGGTGTTTTTGTGATTCCTGCGTAGGCGGGAATCCAGTTCTGTCATTTCGAGCGAATGCGAGAAATCTCGTTTTTAATTAAACCCTTTTTCCGCAGGGGTTTTGCCAGTCTCTGGATTTGTGATTTCTAATATCTAATTTTTCTCGTTATTTTGTTTTAACCGAATATCTTTTTCGCCTTTTATAGGCGACTAGCTTTCTTTCAAAAGAAAGCTAGCAAAGAAACTTCTCACCGACCCTGAAGGTCGCTGCGCGACTGCCTTCACCTTGCTTGAAAAAACCTGGGCCGCGCTAGAACCGCTCCCAAGGTCGCTTTCTGGCTAGCGCTTATGCCCATTTTTTCTACGCAAGTCTCAGCTCCAGAAACGGTGAAGGGGTTAATGCTTTGACATTGTTTTAGATAGCCAGTCAGTTGGCTTGCAGAGATAGTTATCGAAGAAACCTAACGCCCCTTGAAAGTTCCCTGAAGAACGCCTGCAAACATCAGGGGCAAATTTCATGGATGAAATTTGAGCCCAGCATCGTCGGGAACGATTCTGGGCGTACCTTGTGTTTGCCAGTGATGAAGGAAAAGAACTTTCGCGGGGCAGGCATTTTTTGCTTACTTTTTGTTGCCACAAAAAGTGAGTCGCCTATAAAAGGCGAAAACGAATATATCTTCTATCGAGATAATCAGAAATAAAACGATATTAAAATCACGAAGCTTAGATTTCTCCCTTCGGTCGAAATGACGAAAAGTGATTCCTCGACAACAGCGCCTGCATTGCTAAGCAAGGTCTAAATAACAAAATAATAAGCTCAAAATAGCACGTAATACTTATCCGCCATTCAATCTATGTTAAGCTTTTGGGTCTATTGTTAAAGGAACGTTGTTAAAGAAACTGGCACTTAGCTAGTTAGCGGCTATTTCATACAGGAATTTCATACGGGAATATCATGCAGGATTTCCAGAAAGATTTTATTGAATTTGCATTAAGCGTTGGCGCGCTAAAATTTGGTGAGTTCACACTGAAATCTGGTCGTGTTAGTCCGTATTTTTACAATGGCGGCAGCTTTAACAAAGGCAGCCATTTTTCAAAACTGGGCCAATTCTATGCCCAGGCCATTATTGATCATGGGCTTGAATTTGATGTGCTCTTTGGTCCTGCCTATAAGGGCATTCCCATTGCAACATCAACTTCTGTTGCCTTGTTTGAACAACACCAGCGTGAGAGCAATGTGGTGTTTAATAGAAAAGAAGCAAAAACCCATGGTGAGGGTGGTAGCCTGATTGGTGCTGAGCTCAAGGGTAAGGTTGCTATCATTGACGATGTGATTACCGCAGGCACAGCCATCAGGGAGGTAATTGCCATGGTGGAAGCGGCAGAAGGTGCTGTTTTATCAGCCGCATTGGTGGCTATCGACCGTCAGGAGCGCGGGCAAGGCGAACTTTCGGCGATTCAGGAGCTTGAACAGCAATATGGCATACCCGTTATCAGCATCATCAAGCTCGAACAGCTCATTGATTTTGTAAAGAATAGTGCAGAATTTGCCGACTATCTGCCAAATATCGAAGCCTATCGTAAGGCGTATGGAACTCAGTAAACCCACTGTTTATAGTTAGCCGTTATGAAAAAATACAATCTTTATCAAATACTTGGCATTTCTCTCCTCATGAGCTTCGCTTCGGCTGCGTGGGCAGCAGGGGAGTTATATCGTTATAAAGGGGCTAATGGCGAGGTGGTTATCGATGATCACATTCCACCAGAGTTCGTTCCCAAGGGTTATACCATACTTAGCAGTACAGGCATGGTGATTGAAACCATTGAGCCAGTACTGACCGCTGAAGAAAAAGCCAAGCTGAGCGCAGAAAAGCGAAGAGAGCTCGAGCTTGAAGAGCAACGTAAGAAGCAGGAACAAGAAGATGCCTGGTTGCTTCAACGTTTCAGCGATGCAGGTGATGCGGTGAGGGCAAGAGACAGACAGCTCGGCACATTGGAAACCCTGATTATTGTTGCGCAAAGTAATATCAAGAAGCTCAAGAAAGATGAAGCAAACGAGTTGAGTTACGCAGCCTCAGCGGAGCGTTCAGGCAGGCAAGTGGGTCAGGATGTGCTTGATAACCTCAAGAGTATTCGCGACCAGATTAAGGCAGCCGAAGACCAGATTGAAAAACAGCGAGCTGATCAGGAATCCATTAAGCAGGAATATCAACACATGATTGATCGTTTAACGGAAATTGAAAAAGAAAAAGAGCAGGCAAAACAGGCAAAAGCCAAGAGCACGACACGCAAATAAAAAGATTGCCCCGGCTTGGCTTCCTGCATCGCTTAGCCCACGGGGCAGGCCTAGCAAGAAACCTGTTTTTCATTATCTGGTTATGCCTATATCCATTTCGCCTTTTATAGGCGACTCACTTTTTGTGGCAACAAAAAGTAAGCAAAAAATGCCTGCCCCGCGAAAGTTCTCATCCTTCATCACTGGACACCCAGAATCGTTCCCGACGATGCTGGGCTCAGTTTTCATCCCTGAAAACTGCCCCTGATGTTTGCAGGCGTTCTTCAGGGAACTTTCAAGGGGCGTTTAATTACCTCGACTACCATTCTTGAATACCCACCTATTTACTATCAAAAACAATGTCAGAGCGTTAACCCTTCACCGTTTCTGAAGCTGAGACTTGCGCAGAAAAAAGGGGTTTAAGCGCTAGCCAGAAAGCGACCATAGGGAGCGGTTCTAGCGCGGCCCATGTTTTTTCAAGCAAGGTGAAGGCAGTCGCGAAGCGACCTTCAGGGTCGGTGAGAAGTTTCTTTGCT
>JBECKS010000193.1:0-10722 GCA_040235395.1 Pseudomonadales bacterium
CCTCTACCCATGCAGCATGAAATCCATAAGGAACTCTCGCCGGCATGATTATTCTTGCTACTGGACCATCGGTAAATCGTTTTGTATCAAGAATATACATTTCACTTTGCTGGGTATTTTCGTTATGAACAAAACCTAAAAGGAAACCATCATCTTCTGAAACTGAATTATTTCTTGGCGCAAAAACAAATTCACCTGAATAAATTCCAGTATCAAACTCAAAAACCTGGCGGGTGTTATTTTTTCTATCAAATTTTACCAAGGCATCAAAGCGTGGCGCTTTGTCATTAGCACTGAATCTCGAAGCGTAAACAAACTGATTCTTTTTGCCGATAAAGTTTTCGTTAATTCGTGAAAATTCACAGGCAAGTTCATCAATTGGTTTTTCAACAACAGTGCCCGTTTTCATATTCATTCGGTATTGATACGGTCTTGCCTTTTCACTACTAGCAGAAGCATCCTCTTCAGTTTCAGCAAGCACTGAGGTGGAATCGGAACGACAGGCTTCAAGAATCACTTCATCCCCTTCTTGCCAGGCATTAAACACATGAAAGATATAACCCACTTCCACATCAAACCAACGTACATCTTCATTCATGCCAAAACGAGGTAACACACCTATTCTCGCTCCATTCTCTGGTTCCCAGGCAAAAGCCTCTCCACCTGCCATTGCACGTTCAATACTGAAGGTAACAGGCATATCCAGTATCAAGGTGTAGTCTGGTGTAATGGCACAGTCATGAATCATCACAGATTTTCTTTTTAATTTTATCTGCGCCTTATGTTTTAGTTTTCCTTCTTTATCAAATACACCATGAGTAAAACCAAAGTCGCCAATCACGTTATAACCAAAGGTAATCATTTCTCCCGTTTCAGGGCACACCTTTGGATGCGCAGTAAATGCGCTGTCCCAGGCACCATCAAAATTTTCCTCACCCAGGGTTTCCAATGAATCAAGACTCAGGCGGTGCGGCAAACCAGCTTCCCAAAGTGCTAATAACTTATTCGCATGCCACACCAGCGCAGTATTCGCCACATTCTTGGTCATCAAACCATGATGGAATTCAAGTTCGTGCAATGACTGGAAACCTTTCCAGATTGCCTTGCCCTCTTCCCTTTCAATATTAAAACCCTTGGTTCTAACCCAACGATTCTGGTAATTCGCTTTGCCAGCTTCAAAATGGATGTCATGAATCATGCCGTCGCCATCAAACCAGTGATAACGTTCAGGATCTAAAGGGGCATATTGGGGATTAGGACCTATTCGAAGAAAATGACCTGATAAAGCTTTTGGAATCTCTCCAATCACATTGTTACAAGGTGTATTTATCTCATCGAGAACAGGCGCAAAATTTCCATTCAGAAAGCTATTTTCCATTTTTGCATTCACAGGTTTTCCCTCATTTGCTTTTGATTAATGCTTTTTACATATGGTTAGCATCAAGTGTTTAACACTTGTTAAATATATTAAACTCGCCTGAAAATGAATACAAGTTTTACTCAAAAACCAGCTTTCCCAGGCTAGCTGAAATTGTCTTGAGCCCTTATAACACCTATACTCGCGGGCTTTCCAAGCGCCTAATATCCCAAGTATAAAAACCAGATTCGAGGTAGATGATGTCATCAGCCAGGCAAGTGCTTTCAGTTAATAATGACCTCCCTATTAAAACGGATTCCCCCGTTCACAGTGGCAAGGTTCGTTCTGTTTACTGGTTAAGCACACAAGACAGTAAACGATTGAATGAAAGCCGTGGCTACAATCTTCCTGAAGGCGCAGAACTGGCCATTATGGTTATCAGTGATCGTATTTCAGCTTTTGATTGTATCTGGCGTGGTGAAGGTGGCTTGAACGGCGTTCCTGGGAAAGGCGCTGCACTTAACGCGATATCCAATCACTGGTTCAAGCTATTCAAGGAACAGGGCCTGGCTGACAGCCATATTCTTGAAATTCCCCACCCCTTTGTCTGGATTGTTCAAAAAGCCAGACCGGTAATGATTGAAGCCATCGCTCGACAATACATTACAGGCTCCATGTGGCGTTCCTACCAGAAAGGTGAAAGGGAATTCTGTGGAATCTCAATTCCTGATGGGCTTCAACAGAACCAGAAGTTACCTGAGCTTCTTATCACGCCTTCAACAAAAGGAATCCTTAAAGGCATTCCTGATGTGCCCGAAGCAGATGATGTCAACATTACACGCGCTAATATTGAGAAATCCTATCAAGCTTTCAACTTTAAAAGTCTTACCGACATTGATTTGTATGAAAAATTGCTAAAAGAAGGTTTCAACACCATTAGCGATGCTTTGGCGAAACTGGATCAGGTATTTGTTGATACCAAATTTGAATTCGGCTACGTCAAGGATAAGCAAGGCAACGACAAGCTTATTTATATGGATGAAGTGGGCACGCCCGATTCATCGCGAATCTGGGATGGTGAAAGTTATCGCAATGGAAAAGTGATTGAAAAATCCAAGGAGCAATTTCGTCAGGCTTTACTGCATCATTTTCCAGACCCTGACATCCTTCTGAACAAAGATCGTATGCCAGAACGTGCACGACTCGCACTTGATAATGAATTACCCGAACATATTCTACGTGAGACTTCAGAAATCTATCTAGATATTGCAGCCAAGATTACTGGTCAGAAAATTCACCTTTCTGATGATCCCAAAGCTGAAATCATCGATGTTCTGAATGAACAATATCAGCTGATTCGATAATTAACTGCAATAAAAAAACTATCTTGCCGTATAGGCCAGTTTAGGAAAATGAATCTGGATTTCACCACATTTCGGATGCTGTCTTGAAAGTACCCAACGGGTTTCATCTTCATACACCAGCTTTCCTTCGGTCGCTTTCTGACGATAGTCGCTAGGACCAACAGCAATCACTTTAGCTTCACCCAAGTCAGGATAAACACGAACACTGGATTCCTTTGCAATCTTCAGGGCCGCTTCACCATCCATGTCCTGCATTTTTGTTTGCCCCAATGCTTTCACTCGATCCATCCATGCATTGATTTTTTTATATTTTTTCATAAAAGGCTTTTCGCCTAGATCCCTTGCAAACCACAAACTGTGATAGCAGGAAAAATCAGCAAGCGTTGGACTATCACCAAAAATAAAATCGCTTTGTAATCTTTCTTCTAAAGATTCCAGATGTTCATTCAGTACTTTTCTCGCCTCTGTGGGCTTAATCATATTCTCAGTGGTCGCACTAAAACCCATGATGGTACGATCAACAAAAAAACGACCTAAATCCCAAAGACTCATGGTCTTTCTTATTTTCTTACGTAATTCATTGCTTCCGCCTGCTAGCACGCCAGCAAAAAATATTTTGCCTTCTACGTGCTGAACAAAATCCTTAATTTCCTGAGAACTGTTCTGGAAACTTAATTCAGGTTTATTGGCAAGCACTGCAATTTCTTCTGCAATAAGATTGGAGTCACAGAAAACATCAGCACCAATCTGTGCCACGGGAATCCTGCCATAATTACCCACCAGCGGAGAAAGCAAAGGTCGAGGCGGCATTTCCTTATGAGTCACGGAATGCCAGTCGAGTTCAGCATAGGCAAGCATGGAACGCACTTTTTCTGAATAAGGTGAAAATTGATAATGATGAAGGATGAAGTCTGCCATGAAATGTCTCTCCCTGAGTTATGCCTGAGGCAATTGATAATAATCATTCCTGATTTTTCGAAAACGCTTTATTTCCCTGTCCTTTTCATCTACAGACCAATCCAGCTCTTCTGCCATGACTTCGGCCAGGTCATTAAGCAGGCATTCGTCATCCTGGAGCAAACCTAAACGTGTTCTTCTGAATAATAGATCATCGAGATGCAATACCTGTTCTTCTTTAATTGCCCATAAACAATCGGCAACTGAAAAACCATAGGATTCAATTTCCTGATAGCTGGGTTCAGGAAAACGATTAAGGAAGTCGCCTAGTCTATTTCCATAACGACCTTTTAACAGATGCGCATAGTGATTTGAAAGATTAAGCTCATCTAATCTGAATGCCTGCGCTTCAAATGAAACTGAATCAAGTACATGTTTTTCTTTTTTATAAGCTTTTGAAAGAAACTCACTTGCTATATCAAGCACCTCATCAGCGATGACACGAAAAATCGTAAGCTTTCCACCGCTCACGGAAATCAGATTCTCTTGTTGCCAAATAGAGTGTCCACGTTTTTCCTTGGAAGGGTCAACACCTCGCCCACTACTTATAACAGGACGCACACCACAAAAACTAGCGACCACATCATTACGATTACAGTCGCTTTTGGGGAAAAATTCATTTACTACCTTAAAAAGGTAATCACATTCCTGATTGGTAATAGATGCTTCCACATCCAGATCTTCTGGATAATCAAGATCGGTGGTACCAAGAAGAATTCTTCCATACCAGGGAAACATGAATATTGGTCTACCATCATCAGGGTGTATTAGAGTTAAGGCATGCCTCAAAGGAAATTTATCTGCCTTCAGGACCAGATGACTCCCTCTTAAAGGTCTTACCTTTTTTGCACCTTCTGGTGAATGCATGAGTTTGTCTGCCCAGGCACCTGTAGCATTAATCACAACCTTTGCATGCAGCGCTAAAGATTCCTGATTATCCTGTCTTGTAATACGAATACTGTTAATAGCACCGTGGTCATCATGAATTAGCTCTTCTGCTTTTACATAATTGAGTGCAACACCACCGCTATCCTTTCCCTCCTGAATCACACGCATGACAAGACGTGTATCATCCGTAATCCCATCAGAATAACTCACTGCGCCTTTCATGTTCTCTTCATCGATACCAGGAACTTTTTGTGCAAGCTCATTATTTTTTACGTAATCACAATCATTAACGCCGGCTAGCAAATCATAAACTTTTAAAAGAACCGTCAAGGCAAAACGCCCGGGGAAACGACCCCTTCTCAAGGGAAAAATAAATTCTGCACGATCAACCAGACCAGGCACATCCTTAAGCATCTGCTCGCGCTCGTGAAGCGCTTCTCTGGTTAATTGAATATCACCTTGTGCAATATAACGAAAGCCACCATGAACCATTTTTGAGGAACGGCTTGAGGTTCCCCATGCGTAATCCTGCTGCTCAACAAGCAAGACTTTATAGCCAGCTCTAGCTGCCTGACGAAAAATGCCTGCACCTGTTATACCCCCACCGACGACAAGAATGTCCCAGCTGTCTGTTTCGTCTTTTAGGGAAGACCAGGTTTCCCGCCTTCCCTTCGCTTCGTTCATTCTGTTCAAGGTTTTCTCACTTGCTAACAAGCAGCTTTAAAATAATTGGCGACTGTCTTGCAAGACTGTACGCATGGCAAGACAGAGTCTTCTTAAATCTTCTTCTGAAATAATATAAGGCGGCATGATGTACACAAGCTTACCAAAAGGACGAATCCACACGCCTTGTTTCACGAAAGCCTGCTGAATCTTTTCCATATTGACTGCCTGTTTTAATTCCACCACACCAATAGCACCCAACACGCGAACATCTTCAACATGTTCAAGTTCCTTACATGGGAATAATGTTTCCTTAAGTATTCCTTCAATTCCAGTTACCTGTGTTTGCCAGTTATTACTGAACAGCAACTGCAAACTCGCATTGGCACAGGCGCATGCTAAAGGGTTTCCCATAAAAGTTGGGCCATGCATTAGCGCACCTGAACCATCACCTGAAATGGTATTGGCAATCTCGTCAGTGGTTAAGGTGGCGGCCAGTGTCATATAACCACCGGTTAGCGCTTTGCCTACACACATGATGTCTGCCTTAACATCAGCGTATTCACAAGCAAAAAGTTTTCCGGAACGACCAAAACCCGTTGCTATCTCATCAGCAATTAACAGCACATCAAATTCATTACAAAGATTACGTACGGCTTTTAGATAACCAGGAGAATAGAAATACATACCACCTGCTCCCTGAACAATGGGTTCAAGAATTACGGCAGCTAGCTCTTTATGATTCGCTTCTATTAATTGACGAAATTCTGAAATATCTTTTTCACTGAAATCGTCGTCGAAACGACAGACAGGACGCGGTGCAAAAATCTGTTGTGGCAAAATTGCCGTAAACATTTCATGCATACCTGTTACTGGATCACAAACCGACATACAAGCAGCTGTATCACCATGATAACCACCACGAATGGTCATTAAACGGTTTTTATTAGCCTTACCTTGGGCATACCAATATTGCATTGCCATTTTTATGGCTACTTCAACAGACACAGAACCGGAATCGGCAAGAAAAACTTTTGTAAAATGCGCAGGGCTCATATCCAGTAATTTTTCTACAAGAGAAATCGCCGGCTCATGGCTTAAACCACCAAACATCACATGAGACATCGATTTACTTTGCTCAAGCAAAGCATTATTAATCACTGGATGATTGTAACCATGTATGCTTGACCACCAGGAAGACATACCGTCAATCAATTGTTCTCCACTTGCCAATTCGATACGAACACCATTCGCTCTTTTAACAAGCCTGGTTGGCAAAGGATTAACCATGGAAGTATAGGGATGCCAGATATGCTCCTTATCAAATTGCAGTCTTTTTTCCCAATCTTGCATTTTAAAAACCCACCTTTATACGCTTGCGAAAACACTAAAAGCAAAACAGAAGTCTATCCTCTGTGATAAGGATAAAAAAGATTTTCATGAATAAAGTCTCTGTTTTCCTTATAATTGGCTTATTAAATAAAAATCCTAGCGGTTTTCAGGAAACACCATGAGTAAGAATGAAACAAACGATTCAAGTCAGGTTAATCAACTACTGAAACTACTTGAGCTTGAAAAAATTGAACTGCATCTTTTCCGAGGTATTAGCCGTTTTTCGCCAGCACCCCAAGTTTATGGTGGCCAAGTGCTAGGCCAGGCACTGATGGCAGCCTATCAGTCGGTTGATGAAGGCATGCGCGCCCACTCTGTTCATTGTTATTTTCTACGTGGCGGCGACATGGAAAGCCCTATTATTTACGAAGTAGAAAGAACACGTGATGGCAAGGCTTTCAGCAGTCGTCGTGTCATAGCCATGCAACATGGCCGCCAGATTTTTAACATGTCTGCTTCCTTTCAAACACCTGAAGATGGTTATGACCATCAGCAGGAAGCACCTGAATGCCCCGAACCATTAAGCCTGCCAAGCTCTTTTGACCTTCAGAAGAAATACAATGAAGAACTAGGGCTGGAATACCACCCAGAAAAAATTCCTTCATGGTTTTTTGATATACGTGTTGATGGTCCTGGCCCATCGCTTTACCCGGAACCACGCAAACCTGAGCTTAAGATTTGGTTTCGTTTGAAGGAAGAGTTTGTTGATCACCCTGCCTACCATGAAGCCGCGCTTGCCTATGCATCCGATTTACGTCTTTTAGGTGTATCGCTTTTACCACATGCAGTTTCCCATCAACAGAAACTACGAGTTGCAACCATCGACCATTCTATCTGGTTTCATCGAGATTTTGATATCAGGGAATGGCAACTGTATTCCATGCACAGCCCTAATGCCTGTGGTGGAAGAGGTTTCAGTATTGGCCACGTGTTTAATCAGAAAGGAACGCTCGTTGCCACTTGCTCTCAGGAAGGTTTAATACGACCTGTTAAAGAATAAGGTTTATTCCGTCTCCACTTGCTGCCCTCGATATTCCCTTCTAAGACGCATGTATTCCTTTCTTTCTTCTGGTGACATGCCACGCACATTTGGAGTCCGCTCACCTTTCATAACTTCCTGTACATAAGTTTCCATATCACCAACATTTTCTTTCTGTACTTTCCAAGATGTGCCTCTTACAGAAAAATCATTTTTTAACTGATAACCACTTTCAAGTGTATCGTTAAGTAATGCACCGCCCTCACTCTCAACACGATTACGATACTCTTCATGCCTCTTTTCTTCTGCTTCGATTTCCTCTTGCGACACCTCAATCGAATCAACTGTTTTTATTTGTATAGGCTTGTATCTAAGTAGTTCCTCTCTTCGGGAAGCCGCTCCAGCAGCACCAGAACCAGAACCAGAACCAGCCCATTCCTGATTATTTAACACAGTAATACTTACGAGCCGTTTACAAGAGTCTATATTCTGGAAATTAAGAAACACATTCATATTTCTGGTAATACTATCAATGACCTCTGAAAGCGGCTGATTCTTTTCAATACTGATTGGCACATTTTCAGATTCCAGCATGGAAATATCAAAAACGTATTCTTCTGCTAGTTTGCTGAGCACATCAAAACGCTTTTCTCGATGCACCTGAAGATTAACAATGGGGTCACAGGGTATATCAACAAAACGATCGTCGGTAGTTTCCTTGTCATTTTTTGAAGTAGTTTTTGGAGATCTTGATGCACGCTCGATAGTTATGGACTTATCGCCTGAATAACTAGAGGGATTATTACTTAAATCAACAAAGGGTTGTTGCTGAGGCAGCTCTTCTGGTTGTTCATTCTGTAAAGCAGCTTCTACTTCCTGCTGTTCTTCATCCTCATCAATATCTTCCTCCTCTTCAGACTCCTCATTCACAAGTTGCTGAGCTTCCTCGTCGTCGTATTCGTCATCATCAGCCACTTCAGCATTCACTTCATCCTGAAAGGCCTGAGTTTCATCAGCATAAACACTGCTCACTTTTAAAACCAACAGACATAAAAAAACCACAAAGATGATTAACTTTGAAAGATCAGAACTTGTTCTCAAAACATTTTTGCTCACACCATCAAATCTCATGAATCGAAGCTGCTTTAATCAAGACTTTAACGCGTCTGTTTTTTTCCAGAGCCATTTTTTCAAAGGATAAACCCGAAACCTGACTGATAATCCTGTCACCACCACATTGAACTAAAAGTAGAACCTTATAGTCATCCCTAAACAGCACATCCTCGATAACCCCATCCAGCTGATTCAGGATACTAATATGCTGTAGGGCCTCAACCTCGCTTCCAGAACCTTGCTCTCTATCACTTACGGCAAGACTTACCTGTTGAGCATCAATCTTAACTAAGACATTGTCACCTACTTTATGTTCAGTGGAAACACGGATTTTCTGACCATGTTCGGTTTTAAGTTCGCTTAGCCCATACCGTTTATCAAAACTTTCCACGTAAGCCTTAAGACTTACAAAAGGGCTTTTCGTAAAATGCCCTATTTGACGGATGAATGGTGAATCCTTGCTGGTTAAGGCTTCATCAACACTGCCCTGAAAACAAACCTGACCCTTTTCCATAACCAGCAAATGCTCTGCAAGTTGACAAAGATCCAGCATTTCATGACTAACCAGAACCATGCTGACTTTATATTGGCTTTTTAAAATCTGAAGCATATCCCTTACTTTTATCTTTGCATTGGTATCGAGAAAGGCAAAAGGTTCATCAAGCAAAAGCAGTTCAGGTTTCGTGAACAGGCTTTGCGCAAGCGCAATACGTTTTCTCTCGCCTCCTGATAATTGTGATACTTTTTTCTTCAAGAGATGTTGAATGTTCAGGCATTCAATAATTTCACTCTCTTCCATAAAACCAAGGTCAGGCGCAAATCGGCTAGCAAAAGCGAGATTCTTTTCAACAGAAAGATGAGGAAATAAAAGGCCATCCTGAAATGACAATACCAGTTGCTTAAAACGATTTTCATCTGAAAGAGAAAACTTATGATTTCCCTTTAACAAATTCCCTTTTGCCTTTCTTTCCAAACCAGCCAAGGCTCGTAGAAAACTACTTTTCCCCGCACCTGAATGCCCAAAAACACCAAGACATTCTCCCTCATGCAAATTAGAACTTACCTCTACCTTGAAATCAGGGCGACTTAACTCAAGTTGAAAAGAAAAATCCCGCATCATGATTTTTCTCCTACCGATAATGATTTATCAAAGGAAAACCGCAACAGATTACCGTTCATTGCATACACAGGAAGTAATAAAAGAATAGAGACCACAACAACCAGTATGGCCATCACATGAGCCACTTGATAATTCATTAATTCAACCTGCTCATAGATAGCAATGGAAATCACGCGGGTTTCGCCAGCAATATTGCCACCAACCAAGAGCACCACACCAAATTCGCCCAAGGTATGCGCAAAGCCCAAACTGAATGCAATAAGATAAGCGCTATAATTCATTGGCAATACAATGCCAAAGAAAGTTTGCCGGGAATTTGCACCTAAGGTGTTTGCCAGATCCAGAAACTCCTCCCTAGTCTGTTCAAAAGCACTCACCAATGGCTGCAAAACAAAAGGCAAACTATAAACAAGTGATGCAAATAAAAGAGCGTTAAAGCTAAACAACAAATGGGTTTCGGTCAGTGTGAACCATAAATGCCCCAAAAGGGAATCTGGATTAAACAAAACAAGAAGATAAAAACCCAACACAGAAGGAGGAAGCACTAAAGGTAAACAGAAAATTGCCTGAAGAAAGAATTTCAGCCATGAATTTCTCCGAGCAAGAAACCACGCCAAGGGCGTACACAATAAAATCAGCACCACAGTACTCGAAAAAGCAAGCCAGGCACTCAAGCCGAAACTTGAGAAAATCATGTCCCAATCCTGTTCACTTAATGTGGAAAAAATATCAAACATGATTAGCTTTTTCAGGGCAAGGTGTAGCCCTGCTCCTTAATATATTGCCGAGCAGAAGCGCTTAAAAGAAATGCTTGAAAGGCTTTCGCACTTTTCTTTTCTGGATGCAACACAAGCATCGCTTGTTTAATAGCTGGGTAGCTGTCTAATGG
>JBECKS010000292.1:0-1040 GCA_040235395.1 Pseudomonadales bacterium
CGATCAGGAAGATGTGGCCGAACAGCGCGACCGGCGGGCGCACGAACCAGACGAGCGCCAGCGCGGTGACCGCGAAGCGGAAGGTCATCAGCAGGATCGGCGGAAAATGGGCGATCGCCGCCTTGGCGAAAACGATGCCCATGCCCCAGACGAGGGCGACGGCGATGCCCGCCAGAACATCCTGAACGCGCAGAGTCATGCCGTCCCTTCCCGGACCCCGCGGGGCCCGCACGCGACGCCGGACCGTCCGGCGCCACCGCCGTCGGACGCTAGCCCAAGCCGCCCCGACCCGCCACGGCAAACTGGCGATTCCGTGTTAGTCTTCGGCGCATGAGCGAACGAAGCGACCTGGATCTGGCCGCGATACGCCGGACGCTGGAGCAGGAGCGCGCCGAGATTCTGGCGATGAGCGCCGACACCGCCGAGTCGCGCCGGCCGGTCGAGCTCGATCAGCAGAGCGTCGGGCGCCTGTCGCGCATGGACGCCCTGCAAGTTCAGGCGATGGCGCAGGCCGTCGACGCCCGGCGCCGGGGCCGCCTGCGGCGCATCGAGGCGGCGCTGGCGCGCCTCGACGCGGGCGACTACGGCATCTGCCTGGAATGCGGCGACGAGATCCCGGCCCGGCGCCTGGCAATCGACGCCGTCACGGAACGCTGCGTCGATTGCGCCGAGGATGCGAGTGGCGGTTCCTGATCTCGCGCGGAGGTGGCGGCGGCACGCGGCGACGAGACAGCGGCGCGCGGCGCCGAGACAGCGGCGCGCGGCGCCAAGGCGGCGGCTTGACCGCGCGATGGCCGGCCCGCCATTCTAGGCCGGCAACGGTGCGGCAAGTCGCTTGCCGCACCTGAACGTTTCTTTAGGGGGGGAAGATGATCGATCCGGCGAATCCCGATCGCTCGCGACGCGTCAAGATCGACGGCTATGAGGTCGTGACCTACGAGTACGGACAGGGCGGCGAGGTTCTCTTTCTGCTCAACGGCGGCCCCGGTCTGCCGTGCAATTACCTGCGCGACCCTCTCGTCCGCATGGTCGAAGAGGGC
>JBECKS010000011.1:0-8677 GCA_040235395.1 Pseudomonadales bacterium
CATCTGAAACGCCCTCTGTTGGAAATGATGCCATCAGACGCCTTTTCGCACTTGGCTTAGCATCAACTTATTGCTCACTTTTCATCAAAGTCTAAAAAAAATAACGGGATGTAAACATCGCCCAGTATTTGCTTTAGAATGAGCGACCCTAAAGGCAGGAACCCTTGTTATCAGGACAGCAGAATGAGAAATGTTGATTTAAAAGCACAGACAAAAGAAAGTATTCAGCGCTTTGTATACGGTATTACTTTCTTCAAAGAAGTGATTGATACTGAGCCAGAGCAGTTTGAGTTACTCATGGAGCTTTCCCGTATCGTCGAAGCTGATCCTGGTGAGTTTGTGATTCATCTTGGTGATAAGGATTCCTACCTGTATTTTCTGCTAAAAGGTCGTCTCGTAGTACTACCAAGCGACGATGCCGATCCAAGCCAGGCACTTAATGAAATAAACCCCGGTGAGCTATTTGGCGCCATGGCTATGGTGACCGGTCAGGCGAGAAGCGCCACGATCAAGGTTCACGAAAGCAGCAAGTCAAACCTTCTTTTTGCGGTTGATTTCAATCACTTCAGAGATATTAGTGATTTCAGCACCTTTACCATGGCAACAAAAATCAGTTTCTATCGTCTGGTGGTACACAATATTCGCTGGACCCTTGAAACCAACAAGATGAAAGAGCCCAACCACCCCCTTGTGGCTAAAATGAGGCAATTGACTTTGTTTCGAGGTGAGCGCGGATCTCTTGAGGAACTTGAGTCTCTCCATAAACAGGCAAATGAGCTGGCAGAGCTGCTGAATGAGTGGAATAACTTCGGCAAATAAATCCCCCTCCCTCTCATCCTCCCCCAACTAAGTAAAATTTGTGAAAGCGCTTTCAGCGTATGGATTTCTTTTGCCTATCGGGATAATTTTCTGCTTATCACGTTTATTTTTCTGGGAGAGTTCCCATTAAGCTCAAGATATTTCTTGCCATCTTCAGCGCAAACAGCCTGCTGATTCTCTGCATGTATATGGTTAGCATGTGGAGCTTCCAGCATGGTTTCCTCGATTACGTTAATCGCAACGAGCTTAATCAACTGGAAGGCTTAAGCATTGCACTGCAAAAAGAATATGCTCAGAAAAATTCCTGGAATGGACTCAAAAACCAACCCTGGGTTTGGCGGAAATTTATTTCTGCCCACGTTTTGCATCCAGCACGCCTCAATGAAAGTACACTCATGCGCGTGCCAGAAGAAGACATCAGCCCCAACCCTCAGATATTGAAACATCCCGGTCGCCTCTTACTGCTGGACGAACATCAACATGTGATTTCTGGAAATCCACGCTTCAAGGAACATGCAATTTTTCGACCATTAATGCATAACAATAGAATCATTGGGTATCTGGGTATTGAAAAACGTGCTGAATTATCTGAAACGCTGGATCAGGTTTTTTCCAGGCAGCAACAACTTAATTTCGTCTGGATTGCTTTAGGATCGCTGCTTATTACTGTCTTAATTGCCTTACCTTTTTCTTCTCAATTAATTAAACCCATCAAGGAATTGCTTGCCGGCACCCTATCCATTACTGAGGGTAATTATCAACATCGCGTTCAGGTAAACAGCAAAGATGAAATTGGTATGTTGTCAAAAGCCTTTAATGAAATGGCAAGCAATATTGAACAGCACCAGAAAGTTCAGCAACAATGGATGGCTGATATTTCTCATGAATTACGTACGCCTCTTGCTGTTATCAAGGCTGAAATAGAAGCTATGCTAGATGGCATACGCAGTATCGACAAAAACAGTATCGAATCATTGTCTCAGGAAATTGATTACCTGAACCGACTTGTGAATGACTTACATGAACTTAGCAAGTCAGACACCCATGCGCTTCAACCAAAAAAATCCTCTTTTATCCTTCTTGATGCCATCAAGGAAACACTAGAAATTTTTGATACAGAAATTCAACAGAAAAAATTTCAACTCACTAACAATGTTCCAGAAAACATAAGCATTATTGCCGACAAAGAACAGTTAATTCAGGTTCTCATCAATCTACTGCAAAATAATCTGCGTTATACTGTTGAAGGTGGCGAACTTTTGATTAACGCAAATGTCCTTAAAAATAACGGTTCTTCCATCGTCAAACTCACATGGGAAGACAGTGGTCCAGGCGTAGAAAATAAAAATCTGGAAAAGCTTTTCGATCGTCTTTACCGTGAAGATAAATCAAGAAGCAGTTTCAGTAAGGGTTCAGGTCTAGGGCTATCCATTAGCAAAAGTATTATTGAAAACCATTCAGGTAGCATAAAGGCTTTTCATTCCACACTAGGCGGACTGGGTATTGAAATCACTTTACCCAGAGGATCATAAACCATGGACAAACAACTGATTCTTATCGTTGAAGACGAGCAGAAGCTAGCTCTCTTGCTTGAAGAATATCTTCAACAGGCAGGTTTCAGTACGCATCAGATTCATCATGGTAATGAAGTGATGCCATGGTTAGCAAACAACCCTGTTGACCTGATCCTGCTTGACATTATGCTGCCAGGCGAAGATGGCATTAGCATTTGTAAAAAAATCAGGAATGCATCTAACACACCCATTATTCTTCAAAGTGCTCGCGTTGATGAAATCGACCGCCTTCTTGGTCTTGAGCTTGGCGCAGACGATTACATTTGCAAACCCTATAGCCCAAAAGAAGTGGTTGCCAGAGTAAAAGCGGTTTTGCGACGCAGCCAATATAGCCCTGTCAGCAAGCTTGAAAAAATCATTCAGCTTGATGAATCGAGATTAAAGGTTAGTTATGAAAATAGTTCCCTGGAATTAACCACTGTTGAATTCCAGTTATTGAAAGTGCTCTACGCTCACCCTGGACAGATTTTTTCACGAGACCAACTTATTCAATCTATCTATTCAGATCACCGTGTCGTCAGCGACCGTACCATCGACAGTCACATCAAGAAACTCAGGAAAAAACTTTCTGAACTTTCAACAGAATTTGAATTCATACACTCAGTGTATGGGGCTGGATACAAGTTTGAGCTTTAAACATGGATAACTTTCATTTTCCTTGCGCAATTATTTCACAATCTTTAGTTAGGCTATTAACAATCAAACCACTCGGAGAAAACACCATGAAAATCCAACTTAGCAAAAAACTACTCGCTGCCCTAATGACTCTCACGTTCTCAGTTGTTTCTGCAAACACTTTGTTTGCCGATGACATGAAGGAGAATCACAGGGAAAACGCCAAAGCTCGTTTCGAACATATGGCCAAGGAATTGAACCTGACAGAACAACAGAAGAAAGACCTTAAACCCATGATGAAGAAGCATGGCAAGGAGCGCATGGAAGCCATGAAAGCCCTGCACGAAAAACACAACAAGGAACTGGCCACTGTGTTAAACGACGAACAGATGGAAAAGCTGAAAGAAATGCGCAAGGAAAAAATGAAGCACATGATGCAAAATCGTGAAGAAGGCGACGAAGACTAAAAATTCAATTTACAAGCAATAAAAAAGCCCTTTATAGGGCTTTTTTATTGTTTAAAACTATAATAATTCCCACAATAATTAATTAAAACCCCCTTAAATCCATACAGAACACCACTTTTTTATATTTAAGCCGTTAAATTCCTTAAATCTTACTAAATATAACAAAAGTGTTATTTTTATTCAAAATAATGCATGAATTACTATAGGTAGTGGGAAATTAATCTAACTATCAAGCTTGCAAAGCTTTTCTCGGTCTAAAATCTCAACTTCCCGACCATCTGCTTTTAACAAGCCTTCCTTCTGAAAACGACTGAATATCCGGCTGATTGTCTCGACTGTTAGCCCCAGATAATTTCCTATCTCGCCTCTGGACATGGGCAACCTGAAGATATTCGCAGACAAACGTCGGCTCTCATGCCTTGCTGAGATACTCAGCAAAAAGGAGGCTACCCTCTCATCTGCGGGCTTTTTGCTCAGAAGCATGTGTAAATGCTTGTCGTTCTGGATTTCCTTGCTCATCAGGGAAAAGAAATGGCGCTGCAAACTGGGAATCTGTACCGACAACTCCTCAAGCTTGCTGAAAGGGATTTCACAAATGGCTGAGGTATCTAGCGCCTTGGCTGACTGCTGATGCATGTCCGTACTAATACCATCTGTACCCAGTATCTCACCCGGGAAATAGAAGCCGGTTATTTGCTCATCACCCGACTCATCTACAGAATAGGTTTTTACATAACCACTTTTTACAGCATAGACCGAAGTGAAAGGATCGCCCGAGCTGAATAGCACCTCGCCCTTTCGTAGCGGCTTGCCACGCTTGATGATTTCTTCAAGCCTGCTCAATTCGCCGAGCCCCACTGCCACGGGTAAACACAGACTGCTTAGAGAACAGTCCTGACAGTTATTGCCCATGCTAGCTTTGATGTTTACAGGGATATTACTTTTTTCAGTCATAAGCTTTTTTCATTTATAAGAAAGATCAATCCAACTTCAAGAAGCCTATTATACAGCCAAGAGCAGAGTGAACTCACTATTTTCCTCGACAAAGGTCCCTGAACAGACCTGTCTCTTTCGCTTCAAAACATTACAATGTGCCAACCATCCATACCGAATGATTTCCACAAGCCATGCATAAACGGGAAGCACGTTGGCAAAGCGAAGAAAATTTTTTTTCCGCTGAGCGCTACTTCGAACACCTGATTCGCGATCTGGACGCTGCTCAACAATGCATCCTGCTGGAAAGTTATATTTTTGAAGTTGATTTTATTGGTAGGCAAATCATTGACTGCTTATCACGAGCCAAATCACGAGGCGTCAGCATCAAGGTACTGGTGGATGGCATTGGTTCAATGAATACCATGAGCGAACTTATTGATGCTTTTCACGAAAAAGAACTTCCGCTCAAGGTCTACCACCCCCTGCCCTGGCGCTTCAACTCTTACCAACATGCCGTCAGGAAAGGCGACTTCCTTGGCAAACTTCTACATTTTACAGGGCGCATCAATAACCGGGACCATCGGAAACTTTGCATCATCGACAATCAAATTGCCTGGGCAGGCAGTTATAACATCTGTGTTACTCATCTCCCTTCTCACCTTGGTGGACAAAGCTGGAAAGATCATGGCTTTCGTATTAGCGGAGAAAATGTCGGGCATCTCGCATTGGAGTTCACCAACATCTGGAATGATGAGGACGTGGAAAAATCATTAAAGTCTACGATTCGCGCGATTCCCTTTGCTTTAAGTACATTGAATCCGATTAAGCGACGCCAACGGCTTCAACGCATCATTCGCTCCATTGGAACAGCAAAAAACCGTATCTGGATAGCCAATGCCTATTTTGCTCCCCATCACTCAATTACAAAAGCCTTGATGCAAGCCAAACAAAGAGGCGTGGATATTCGTATCATTGTAGGTGGAAAGTCTGATGTCATTTTTTTCCCTAGCCTAACACGGTCATTTTATGCCGACCTACTACGCGTTAGAATAGAAATCCATGAATGGCAAAACAGTATACTTCATAGCAAAATCGCTTTGATTGATAACTACTGTTACAGCGGCAGTTCAAACCTTAATAGCCGTAGTCACTTTCATGACCTTGAACTTGATATCCTTCTCTCTCATGAAAACACAATTAAGGAAATTGAAACGCAAATGCTGAATGATTTTTCTCATAGCAAACATATTTTTCCAAAAGAAGTTTCTGATAATGCTTTTTTTATTTTCATCAATGCCTTGATTCCACGATTATTAAGATACTGGTTGTAATACTGTAATGTCTGAAAAAAATACTTTCCGGGTTCTGTCTTACAACATTCATAAAGGCTTTAGCCGCCTTAACAGAAAATATATTGCTGAAGAAATTCGTCATTCCATTCGTCTCATCAATGCCGATATTCTTTTTCTTCAGGAAGTTATTGGCAGAAACGACCGTCACCATATTCACTATCACGAATGGGACGATGACAAACAACTGGAATACCTTGCTGACTCCGTCTGGAACCATTACGCCTACGGAAAAAATGCCATTTATGAGCATGGTCATCATGGCAATGCCATTATGAGCAAGATTCCGTTTTCACAATGGGAAAATGTTGATATTTCCTTCATTCGAAAATCTCACCGCGGCATTCTTTGCGGCGAACTTGAAAATGGCTTGAGCCTGATGTGCACACACTTTGGTTTGTTACCCAAGGAACAGATGCAACAAAGCAAAAAGCTTGAAACAGAAATTGCTTCACGTATTAGTCGAGGTTCGCCATTTATTCTTGCGGGTGATTTTAATGATTTTAGTTTACGAACACACAAAGCGCTGGAACACAAACTGGGATTAAAGGAATGTTTTGATGGTCATCATCAAAAACTGGCGCTTACCTTCCCTTCAAATTTTCCTGTTTTCCCTCTCGACAGGATTTATTATTCAGGTCTTAAACTTGTTGACTGCGAACGCCTTTCTGGCGACCCATGGAATAAACTTTCCGATCATTGCGCCTTGTTCGCAGAGTTTGAGTTTACATAATTTGAAAATAAAAACTAAATGACAGGGATTTCTTCATCATCATTGTATAAAGCGGATTTAATATCCTTGATCTGTTTTTCAACAGCCATCTCGCCCGCTTCAATAATTCGTTTTGCCTGATCAAAATCCATCATATCGATATCAGACACTTTCGGAGTTAATAGTACGTCTGGCGGATCACCAACCATCCTGCTTCGCGTTATCCTGTCCTGCATCACGTTAATTGCTTTTGCAAAACTATCAAACATACTCGGTGGTGACATACTTTCAATCACGTGACTACTCGAACTTTTCGGTGCAGAAAAATGTCGCTGGATGATATTACCGTTAAGATTTACCGCCAGAACAAAATCCGGTTCAAAGTGCCGACATAAATTTACTGGCACAGGATTCACGACACCGCCATCAAACAACCAGCGGTTTCGATAATAAACAGGAGGAAGAAATCCGGGAATCGCCGTTGATGCCAGTATCGCATCATGCAAACTTCCCTGAAGAAAACGCACTTCCCTGCCATTCATCATATCCGTGGCTAGCGTCGCAAAGGGCAAGGATAAATCTTCGATAAGAACATTATCGGCAATCACGTTAGATAATTCTTTCCTTACTCTTTCTGCATGCACAACTGCACCGCGTGAAAACGTAACATCAAGAAAACGTAATAAACGCCAACGACTAAGATTAATAGCCCACTCTTCAAGATCATCCAATCGATTATGGGCATAGGCTGCGCCTACCAGTGCACCAATCGATGTACCACAAACAATATCTGGCTCAATACCATGACGAACCAAGGCTTTAATTACACCAATATGTGCCCAGCCTCTTGCCGATCCACTGCCCAGCGCAATGGCAATTTTCTGTTTGTTCTCAGGAAGAACAATAATCTCTTCGCTTGTATCTTCAGCCATTTCTGCAAACCTGTTCACTCAATATCTTTAAAAGTATTACACCAACAAAAGTAGATTAGCCCTAAGCCGTACTCAAGACAATTCGTCTTTTTACTTCAATGATTCTTTTACTAGGCAAATCCCTTCAAATACACGCTTTAGAGTTCTTAATACTCTCTTTAAAATCTGGCCTTAAAGTATGCTCATTCTATAAATCCTTCTAACACAGGGTATAATTTTGCAAACTGCATCAATCAACATCAACAGAGCACAAGCACCCTTAAGCATGAATGGCAGACTCATCACATTAATTGAAGACGAACCTGATATTCAGGAAATCATCGCCTACAACCTGAAACGCGAAGGCTATCAGGTTTCTTCCGCGCTCAACGGCGAGACTGGATTATCACTTATCAATATGAAGAAACCCGACCTGATTCTTCTTGACCTTATGTTACCAGGTATTGATGGATTGGAAGTCTGCAGGCGTTTACGTGCAGAAATTGAAACGCAGGATATTCCTATCATCATGGTGTCAGCAAAGGGAGAAGAGTCAGATGTAGTCTTGGGGCTAGGTTTAGGCGCAGATGACTACATCGCCAAACCTTTTAGCCCGAAAGAATTGATTGCCAGAGTTCAGGCTGTCTTGCGTCGTAGCCAGCAAGCGCCTCAAACATCGCCAGAATCAATTATTCAGCGTGGCGAACTAATCATAGAACCAGGGAAGCACAAAGTTTCACTCGAAGGAAATGAAATTTCCTTTACAGCTTCTGAATTTAAAATGCTGTGCACTCTGGCGTCCAAGCCCGGACGTGTATTTACTAGAGAACAACTCATCAACCTCAGTCTTGGCGAAAACGTGGTGGTGGTTGATAGAAATATAGACGTCCACATTCGCGCCATTCGCAAAAAGCTTGGAGAAGAAAACTCTTTTATTGAAACCATTCGCGGCATTGGCTATCGATTTAAAGATATCTGATATTGCCCTTCAGCGCGATATCTAGGTTTTTGTGTTACATTTATTTCTCCAGCACAAAGGTAAGACATCCAGCATGTTTCGATCTTCTTTTTTATGGCGACTTTACGCGGGCATTGTCGGCGTTATTCTGATATGCGCCTTTATCATCAACCTTCTGCTCACCAACTATATTAAAGAAAACAATTCCGAGGCGCTTAATCAGGAATTACTCACCCGTGCGCAATTCCTGAAAGAAGTATCCTTGCCCTACTTCAAAAGAAAAGACTCTGATTTTCATGATCTGCAAAATCATCTTCAACAATTGGATAAGGTCGT